>NZ_JAVJQP010000039.1:0-62681 GCF_040218875.1 Coleofasciculus sp. D1-CHI-01 | reverse complement strand
TCTCTAACTGGGAGTTTTTGGTCAACCCTCAACAGGGAAGCGGCAACGCACTAAAAGTAAGCGCTAGTATAAACTTATACCGCTGAGTTTTGTCCAAGGTTGTCTACTTGTGGGTAGATGTGTCCAGACTTTTAGAAGCGGTAGATGTGGGTTTGCTTTCCTATCTGGCGACCAGTGATGGATTTGTCGAACCTGGACGTAAATTCTTCAAAACCGAACAAAGGCGGCTGAAAGTGCTACAGCGTCGGTTAGCGAAGAAAAAAAAGCGTTCCAAGAATTACGAGAAAGCCAGGAAGAAGGTAGAGAAGCAGCACAATCACATCGCACTCCAGCGGAAGGATTACCAGTATAAACTTGCCCATAAGCTTTGTGACATGGCGGATACTATATTTGTTGAAGACATAGATTTCCGAATCATGGCAAAGGGTTTTCTGGGTAAGCAGACGATTGATGCTGGTTTTGGGCAGTTTCGCTCTATCCTTAAGTGGGTCGGTAAGAAGCGAGGAGTATTTGTAGGCGAAGTAGATTGCCGAGGTACTTCCCAGACTTGCCCGAATTGCCGAATCACGGTCAGGAAAGAACTCTCTGAGAGAATACATTCTTGTCCTGAATGCAAATACGAGGTAGATCGGGACATTGCTTCAGCTCAAGAAATCTGTAATCGAGGTATAGAAACGTATCCAGGGACTCTGGAAAAGCAAGAAATTGGCTCTCAAGTTGAGGTGTCGGGGGCTATGTGCCTAGATAACTGGCGTAGGGGAGCAATGCCCAATCGTGAGGTTGGGAAGCCCACAGCCTAATCTCCGATTTGGTGTGGGAGGATGTCACGATTTACCGTTTTTTATGCCAATCCAGAACGGCAATGTTACCATTTTTGCAGCCAAAAGCCAAAATATTTCGGTTTGTTATCATGAACGATTATCTCAGGCTTAATATTAAGATCTAAGGGAGAACCCGTCCACTGATTCAACGCTGGGAGCAACGTCTACAGGGGTCAAGAATCGCCCAAACCGAATTGATCGCTAATCCTGACTTTGCCATAAATTTCTGTAATCATCTATAGAAGGTATAGAACGTATCCCCCCTAAGGTTGCCTCCCACACAGCCATTCAGTATTTTTTTCTTGAGTGAGGAAGTGAAATCACAGTGTCGTCTAGTACCATCCAACAAAAACAACAAAGAGATAGTAAAAACGGATTGCCACCCGCTTTCCGATTCGTGCAAGGAGTCGCTCAGGTAACAGGCGGAACCATTCTCGGCATTACAATGCTAACTAGCTCGGTTGTGGCTGGTGGGCTAGTGGGCTTGGCGACAAGCTTCCGCAATCTTCCCGATGTGAGAGTCCTCAGGGGCTATGTTCCCACCGAAACGACCTACGTCTACGATGTCAAGGGGAAGCACCTGGCTAGCCTCCATGGTGAAGCCAATCGAGAGGTGGTTAAGTTAGAAAACATTAGCCCCAATCTCAAACGAGCGGTGATTGCCATGGAAGATAGCCACTTCTATATTCACCATGGCGTTAACCCCAACAGTGTGGGTCGAGCCTTTTTAGCCAACTGGGAGAAGGGGGCTGTGGTTGAAGGCGGTTCTACCTTGACTATGCAGCTGGTGAAAAATTTGTTTCTGTCTCGGGATAGAAAGTTCTCGCGTAAAATTGCCGAAGCAGTTATGGCAATCCGGTTGGAGCAAATCTTCACCAAAGACCAGATATTGGAAATGTATCTGAATCAGATCTATTGGGGTCATAACAATTATGGCATCCAAACCGCATCTGAAAGTTACTTCGCCAAGCCCGCCACCGACTTAACCCTGGCAGAATCCGCCATGCTGGCTGGATTGATTCAGTCTCCGGAAGAATATAGTCCCTTTGTCAACTATCCCTTAGCCAAAAAACGGCAAGCAATTGTCCTGGGTCGCATGGAGGAATTGGGATGGATTACGGCTGTGGAGAAAAAAGAGGCATTAGCTCAACCATTGGGCGTGGGTAAGCCCACTTCCTGGCAAACCAGTCAGCTTCCCTACATCACCGAAGCCGTTGTCGCGGAGTTGAATGAGCGATTTGGTCGCGATGCGGTTCTCAAAGGGGGGATGCGTGTCCAAACCACAGTGGATTACAATTTCCAGCGCATGGCGGAAAAAACCATTGCTCGCGCTCACAGTAACTTGCGCCGCCGAGGGCTATACGCTGACCAAGTAGCATTAGCAGCCGTTGATCCGCGCACCCATTATGTCAAAGCTTTGGTGGGGGGTATCGGTTACGAAAAGAGCCAATTTAACCGAGCGATTCAATCTCGCCGTCAACCGGGTTCAGCGTTTAAACCCTTTGTTTACTACACAGCTTTTGCCAGTGGTAAATATACGCCTTATTCCACAGTGATGGATACCCCCGTCAGTTACCGGGATGGGAGTGGCTGGTATTCGCCCAGAAACTATGGCGGTGGTTTCGGTGGGGCGATGAGTATTCGTAGTGCGTTGGTTCAGTCACGAAATGTGCCAGCCGTTAAGCTTGGCAGAGCCGTTGGGTTAGATAAAGTGATTGAAGTATGCCGCACCCTGGGGATTAAAAGCCCCATGGAACCCGTCACCTCCTTACCCCTTGGTGCGATTGGGATGACGCCCTTGGAAATGGCAGGAGCTTATGCCACGTTTGCTAATACGGGTTGGCATTCTGACCCGACGATCATTGTCCGGGTAACCGATAGTATGGGCAATGTGTTATTAGACAATACCCCAAAACCCCGCCTCGTGCTTGATCCCTGGGCAACGGCTTCACTGAATGCTGTTCTCCAAGGGGTGATTCAAGGTGGAACCGGAACCGCTGCTCAAATTGGACGCCCAGCGGCTGGGAAGACGGGAACAACCAGTTCAGAACGGGATGTCTGGTTCGTCGGCTATGTACCACAATTAGCGACGGCGGTTTGGATTGGTAATGATAACTACAGACCATTAGGCGGTGGAGCGACTGGGGGTGGATTTGCTGCACCCGTTTGGCGCGACTTTATGAGTCAGGCGTTGAAGGGTGAGCCAGTACGCTACTTTGAACCCGCGTCTAAGTATCCGCGTCCTTAAAACACTGATTTCACGGATTTATTGAAAAGATGGCGGTAGGGGGGTGAGAGGTTAGTGACACTGATTTCACGGATAGGTTAGTTCTCTATCAACAGAAGATGATGACGATTTTTAAGGAAATCACTGTAATAAATGTCTCATGACGCTAACACAGGTTTGGGGTGCTTTACTCATTTTTGTCCTCTGTCCCCTACTAGGTGGACTTCCCCTGATTTCCTGGATTACCTACCTATTCACTAGACGCCAACTCTCTCAAGTCGGTACGGGTAATGTATCTGTCTCCGCCGCGTTCTACCACGGTGGACGTTGGGTGGGTATCTTAGCCGTATTATCAGAAGCCTTGAAGGGAATTGTGGCTGTCTTGCTGGCGCGTTATTTCTTCCCCACAGAACCCACCTGGGAAATCATTGCCCTGATTATGCTGGTGATGGGGCGCTACTGGATGGGCAAAGGGGCGGGAACCACAAATGTGGTCTGGGGATTTGTGGTGCATGACTGGCGCGTCGCGTTATTGGTATTTTTAATTGGGGGCATTGGCTTTACGATTATCCGCGATCGCACGATGGGACGCTATGGTGTTTTAGTCCTATTTCCCTTCATTCTGGCGCTGTTACATCCCCATGATTCCGCTAGAATTGTCAGTGCGATCGCGCTGAGTCTAATTATCGGTTGGATTTATCAGAAAATTCCCGATGACTTAGACCTTCCCACAGAACAGGCAAAATCAGAATCTAAATCAGTGTTTCGTTTTTTCCGAGGCGATAAAGCTATTATTCCACTTGAGCGCGAACTTGATCCCCAACAGGTTGGCTCAAAAGCCGCTACCTTGTCCCAGCTTAAGCGCTGGGGTTACGCTGTACCACAGGGATGGATCTTACCACCAGGGGATGATATGCAACCCTTGGTCAAATATCTCCCGGTTTCAGAATCCGATCCCCTTGTTGTTCGTTCCTCAGCTATCGGCGAAGATGCGGAACTCTCTTCATCCGCCGGACAATATCAAACGGTTTTACAGGTAACCAGCCGCCCCGCTTTACAGGAAGCGATTACCCAAGTCTTAGCCTCGTATCATAACCCCGTCGCCAGAGGGTATCGCCGTAACCGGGATTTGCCAGACACGGCGATGGCTGTCTTAATTCAAAAACAAATCCCAGGGGTATTTTCCGGTGTCGCCTTTAGTCGTGACCCGATGCAGCAACACCAAGACACCGTCGTCATCGAAGGATTACCTGGAGATGCCTCCCAAATTGTATCCGGTCAAGTTACCCCAGAACAGTATCGGGTATTTTTCCAGCAACCCCAGCTTGTAGGGGCGGGTTTAACCGATAACCTTGAGGACAAAACCGATAACTCGACGAAACCCGCCCCACTTGATCAACAGGAGAATAGAGATAATCGTTCCCCATCGGTTGAAATTGAAGGAGATGGGGATTTACCCCCAGCGTTAATCCAAGAGGTGGCAATTTTAGCGCGGGAATTGGAAGACCGCTATCATGGGATTCCCCAAGATATTGAATGGACCTATGACGGTCAGCAGTTATGGCTACTACAAACGCGACCAATTACCAATCTCCAACCCATCTGGACGCGCAAGATTGCGGCGGAGGTAATTCCCGGACTGATTCGACCCCTTACCTGGTCAATTAATCGTCCCCTCACCTGTGGCGTTTGGGGGGAAATTTTTACCATCGTGTTAAAAGAACGATCGCAGGGATTGGAGTTTGATCAAACTGCTACGCTGCATTATGCTCGCGCCTATTTTAATGCCACATTGTTAGGTGA
Source organism: Coleofasciculus sp. D1-CHI-01 (assembly GCF_040218875.1). Lineage (NCBI taxonomy): Bacteria > Bacillati > Cyanobacteriota > Cyanophyceae > Coleofasciculales > Coleofasciculaceae > Coleofasciculus > Coleofasciculus sp. D1-CHI-01. The sequence goes on along the minus strand of NZ_JAVJQP010000039.1, from coordinate 57,830 downwards.
TATTTTCCGGCGCATGGGTTTACCGCCAGAAAGTTTGGAGTTTCTGACAAGGGGAGCGAAATTTTCTAAACCACCCCTGAAATCTACGCTGCGGAACCTCCCCGGATTATTGCGTCTATTGGGTCGGGAATGGAATTTAGATAAGGATTTTGAGCAAGATTATCAACACCATTTTGCTACGGCTTTGCGTCAACTACAAGAGCAATCGGTTTCGGAATTATCAGACGCCGAAATTCTGGAACGAGTGAACCAAATTTTATCGGAATTACAACGAGCCACATACTATAGTATTCTGGCTCCATTAAGTCTCTCCCTGCGACAAGCGTTGCTCAAGGTAAAAGATGAAGAATTAGATAGTAGCCAAACTCCAGAAATTGCCAGTTTGCGATCGCTCGCCCAATTAGCTGATGATACCCGCCATTTATTAAGTCCCAAACAAATTAATTGTGATAATCACGCTTCTGTCTTTACCGCCTTGTCAGAAATTCCCGATGCTCAAAGTGTTTTAGAACAATTCGACCAATTTCTGTCACAATATGGCTATCTCAGCGATGTCGCCACAGATATTGCCGTTCCCAGATGGAAAGAAGACCCGCGACCGATACGACAACTCTTTGCCCAGTTTTTATGTGATCCTCCCCCAACACCTAAACCGCCCAAGCGTCAGCGCTGGAAAGCGGAAGTGGTACAAGCGCGGTTGAATTTAAAAGGGCGAGTGACTGAAGTCTATTCCCAATTTTTAGCCGACTTGCGTTGGAGTTTTGTCGCCCTAGAAAAGCGGTGGTTAGAATCCGGTTTACTCTCTGAAGCTGGGGATATTTTCTTCTTAGAATTTGCGGAGATTCAGCGTCTAATCGCTGAAACCGATCGGGTTTTGCGAGAGGAACTTCCCAGATTGATTAACTATCGGCGATCGCAGTTAGATGAGCATCGTCAATTACGCAGTGTTCCGCCTCTATTCTATGGGAATCCTCCCGCCGTTTCATTTCTGATGCAAACTCAATCCGAACCCGCTCAACAGCGTCTTGTGGGAATTGGTGCAAGCGCTGGACAAGTGGAAGGTTGGGTTCGAGTTTTAGATAACTTACAATCAGTTCCAGAAATTGACCGCCAAACGATTCTGGTTGTCCCGTATACTGATTCGGGTTGGGCACCCTTATTAGCGCGTGCAGGTGGCTTAATTGCTGAAGTTGGGGGGCGGCTATCCCATGGCGCGATCGTGGCGCGGGAATATGGGATTCCAGCGGTGATGGATATTCATAATGCGACTCAAATGTTCCGCAATGGGCAACGGGTAAGGATTGATGGGCGATCGGGTATTGTGGAGGTTTTGGAGTGACCAATATTATCCATTAGATTGAATAAATAAAAGTCGCCTTGGAATTTGGCTTACAAACCGGGGGAGAAACCGGAATCCCCTTTGTCACGAAAGGAAGCGCTCAAGCCAATGTCAAAATCACCATTGAATGGGACTTAAGCCAAAAAACTCCACCCAATTCGTAGTTCGTAGTTCGTAGTAATGGCTTTAGCCTATCAAAATCCCAGGACAAAACCAAATTCCTTTGTCATTCGTCGTTCGTCGTTCGTAGTAAAGGAACCTTAGCCTATCAAACCCCAAGAACCCAGCCAAAACCTTTCGTCATACCCAAACACCAGAACCAAACATCATCTATGATGAAATAAGATAACTCCCCCATACCTAACAATTCACCGGAAAACACAAAACCTGTGAATCAGGGCGGGTTTAATTGCATCTGGGTACAATCGAAAAGATAACGGTTTATGGATTTCCGCCCTCACAACAGAAATATTTTCTCGAAGGAATTAACTTTTCCGCCCCAACCATTCGCCCCAGTGCGCCTGTTAAAATTCTACCCACCTATCGCATCCAAACCGTAACCGCGACAAATCCTTGGAATCAATTACCCCAATAACAGTCTACCTTTGTATCCCATCGAATTGATACGAAAGTTGATTCATAAACCAGCGGCGGCGCAGTTTTTGCCGAAGAGTTGGGGGGTGTGGTGGGCGTGATTCAGTGTAGTAAACGGGATGAAAGTTATCTGATTCGCTGGGACAATTGTTTAGAGAGTTTAGATGCACTGGGATTAGAACCAGAGAAGAATGCCGTTTGTCAATTTCTGGAGGCAGTCAAAAGTTACTCTAAACTGGTACTCGATAGTGTGAAGCAGGGAATGACTGATAAATCATATAATCGTTATCCATAGCAGTCCGTCGCGTGAAGCGAAGCTACTGACATACCAAATATCGCTATTAATTATATTATGTCCGGCAAATCACCCATAATAAAAACTTCTCCCCATCTCCCCATCTCCCCCTCACCGTAATTATGGGTATTCAACCGGACATGATATTACGCCATCCTGAGGCGAGGACTGGCAGCGATGCTATACTAACGCCAAGGTCAAATCTATTGGCGATCGCTAAATCTCCTGCTCTGTTCCGGTAGTAGAACATTCACGCAAGGCTGCGCCAGCGATGATATATCTTTAATCCTGAGAATAACTCGAATTCTGCTTTCCACGACTTCCTCTACACGACTTCCTCTACACGACTTCCTCTATGGGAAAGCGAGAGGATCAATATATGGAATTTCCTGAAGCTCTGAGTATTATGGGGTAAATGTAGATGCACCCCAGATATATACACTAACCCAACTCGTCTAGGATGGGATGAGGGGTAATACCCCCACCCCCTACAGAAAAATTCAGGTTCTAATAAGCTGACAACTACCAGACTGCTATGGCTCGCAAAAAAAAATCCAGCCGCAAAAAAACCAATATCGAATCTTTGACGTCGAATGTTCCTGAAACGTCAGAGACATCTGAATCCACGAAAACAGTTGAGGAATCAACCCAGGACAGCACTGAGGTTAATCCTCCTCAAGCTCAAGCTGAAGCTGAAGAGTCAACCCAGAGTTCTACTCCAGCCAATCCTTCAACGGCAGAAAAGAAACCCGAAGCGTCAACCCAGAGTTCTACTCCAGCCAATCCTCCAACGGCAGAAAAGAAACCCGAAGCGTCAACCCAGAGTTCTACTCTAGCTAATCCTCCAACGGCAGAAAAGAAACCCGAAGCGTCAACCCAGAGTTCTACTCCAGCTAATCCTCCAACGGCAGAAAAGAAACCCGAAACGTCAACCCAGAGTTCTACTCTAGCTAATCCTCCAACGGCAGAAAAGAAACCCGAAGCGTCAACCCAGAGTTCTACTCTAGCCAATCCTCCAACGGCAGAAAAGAAACCCGAAACGTCAACCCAGAGTTCTACTCTAGCTAATCCTCCAACGGCAGAAAAGAAACCCTATCTAGCCATTAAACCCAAACCTATCCCTGCCAAATCCGTTGAAAAGAAACCGCCACCCCCTCCAGTGACAGAAGCGACAAATGAAGCTGGCGAACTGTTTCACAAAGGCGACTCGATTACAGTAAAAGCGCCTTGGGGAGGTAAGGCGACAGCAGAAATTGTAGACTTTTATCAAACCCATAGCGGCAAGATTTGGGCGCAATACAATCCCTTAGACTCTCAACCAAACTGGACTTGGTATAGCGGATGTATTCGTACCAATCTTTTGGAGAAAGCAACACAAACCGCTCAAGTATGATGAAAGACGACTGAAAGATTGTTTGCAGGCATCGGGTAGATTTGATCCAAGACTAGATCCTGATCTTGGGCGATTGCCACAATATCCTCAAGGTCACGCACACCCCAGTCTGGATTGGACGCCTGCAACGAGGCATCAAAGGCAGCATTACTGGCAGCAGTATGCTGTCCATTGCGCTTGAATGGGCCATATAAATAGAGAACACCCCCTGGAGGAAGCAGACGACTTGCCCCGGCTATCAGTCCCAAGCACGCTGACCAAGGGGCGATGTGAATCAAATTAATGCTGACTATCGCCTTCAACGGTGAGGTTTCCCAATCAACAGGTGACTCCTTCTCTACAGACCAACTCGGTGTCTGCACATCAATATCTAAGGGTGGGTAAAGATTATCAGCAGGTTCGTAAGCAGACCAGTCTGCAATACTGGCACGCATCAGAGGATTAGCATCAGAAGGTAACCATTGACGCGGCTTTAGACGGGGGGCAAAGAAAACAGCATGTTCCCCTGTGCCACTAGCAACTTCTAAAACTGTACCTTTTGCAGGCAGTACGCGACGTAGAATCTCAAGAATCGGTTCGCGGTTGCGTTGAGTCGCAGGTGCATATTGCCGTGCATCGTCCGTTGTACTCATAATTTATTCTTATCGATTAAACTTACCTAATTTCTATTACTTGCCCGATTCCTCATTTCTTTCATTAGCAGGGGAGGAGTACACATCAGTAAGGCTGAACAGGGATCATTGTAGGTGAGGTTTGCTGTGATCAGCCAAAGGTTGCCGGAGAAATTGGCTGGGGGTGCATCGCGAATGTAGTCTTTATAACAGTTAGTTTATAAGCATCTGGGTCTTTAGCGGCTAGAAATATATTGTTTTATCAGTTAAAATAATATATGACTAAGAATAGCTAAGGGTAAACGCAGCAAGAGTCATCTACCAAACGCTGACCGATAGGAACGGTACAACGTCAGCTTGAGGGATAAACTTCAAGCCTAGCTTAAAAAGAGCTTGTTAATCACTTGCTCAACCATAGAACCCCTTGCTCACAACACTATACCTGCTCTTCTGTGACCCCTTATACTCTAGCAGCTCACCCTGTTTAAAGTTGTAGAAAAGCCAATTCTCTGTCAAGCCGAGTGACTAGACTGACAAACTATAAGGATTGAGTTAAGCGAACAGAACAACGTTTGACTTGATTCTGTAGATGTTGCCATTGGGTAGCGTCCAATCAAACAACATATTTCTTTGTTCCCGTTAAAAATTTTATAGCAATCGATTCTAAAATGCTGCAACCGGAATAAGCGGCTAGATTCCGGACTAACTCGGCATTGGGGTGCTGTGATCTACCGATTGGTACGCTATCCCAACTCGAGCCCCCTTATGTAAGATTTGTGATGAAAACGATTAAACCAACTAACTCGGAAACATCAACCATTCAAAACAAGGCCATCCAACCTCGTCTAATTCTTCAAGCCATTGCCTTTACTCTGATTTTGTCCTTTAGTGCGGGTCATCTATCACCCAAGAATAAAGGGATGAGAAATCAGTCTCCTCAGGTGAATCCTCAGCTATCTACGGCAATTGGTCATATTGTTTTGCAACACGCCTCCGAGCATACACGAGTGCCTTCCTCGAAACTCGACCTGGTTGATGTGCAACCCCATACCTGGTCTGATAATTGCCTAGAATTGGCTGAGGCAGAAGCCTCTTGTCAGCAGATACCTGTATCTGGATGGCAAGTGGCTGTTGCCAAGGGGCAACACCGCTGGATCTATCGCACGGATGCTTCTGGTTCCGTGGTTAAATTAGAAAGCAGTAACGTTGATTCTAGTAAGTAGGTTAGCACGATTTTGGGATCGTCAGCGTATACAAAGGACGAATGACGTAGCTTGCTTCTCGCGATAGCGAGTATAACGAATGACGATCCCCACCGCCCGCCTTTAATTGTCCCCACCTACTTAAAGCCCTTTGTGACATACTCCTACACCAACCTGAGTACAGGTATGGTGTGGGGCTTCCGGCGAAACAAGCTAATCAGAGACTTCCCAATCCGCTGAAATTTCCGGCGATCGCGCAGGTAGAGGGAAGAGTGCCTGAAACGCTGCCTGACGTTGAGGTGAGGGTTCGGGCGCATTGTCCCACAGGGTTTCGTAGAAAAAGAATGACACCCCCGCAAATCCCCGTTGACGCACAGCTTCCACTTGCTTTTGAATTTGTGATAACGAAATGGGCTTATTTTTTAACCCGGCTAAAATCCCGATCCCCACAGGGATATGACGCCGCGCCGCCTGGACTTCCGGCTGTTCGAGTTCTGCAATAAACCGATCAAAGTCATTGCGATAAATCTGGACAATCAACTCTTCGACTAAACCCCGGCGTTCCCAGGTGTACCAATCGGCGAGAAAGAATTCATAAGAAAAATCTTGAGGATTGGGAGACAGGGAGATAATCACATCCGACTTTTGCGCTTTAATCGCTCGGAAAAGTTGGGTTAAGTAGTCGGTAATCTTGTTCGCCCGCCAGCGCACCCATTCTGGATCGTTGGGATCACGGGGAGGGGATTGACCTTGATGCTCTTGTTGATAGAGCTTAATTGTCAAGGGATCATAACCAAACTCAGAGGGCAAACCGAAGTGATCGTCGAATTGAATCCCATCAATGTCATAGTTGTTGACTAACTCAACCACTAAATCCTGGATAAACTGCTGCACTTCCGGGTGAAAGGGATTAAGCCAGACGCGATCGTGACTTCCTTCTGGTTGAATCTTCACACCTTGACGATTTTGCGTCAGCCAATCGGGGTGACGTTTGGCTAACTCCGAGTCAGCCGGTGCCATAAACCCGAATTCAAACCAGGGAATCACCCTCATATCCTTTTGATGAGCTTGTTGGATGATTTCCTTGACCATATCTCGTCCTTGGGTTCCCTGATTGGGATCAAGGGATTCATCCAAAGGAGTCACTAGCCTTACCGCCCGCCCAATTTCCCGTTCAGCCACTTGACTAGGGTAGAGGGTATAACCCCAGTTCCAAACGGTAGGATAGACGGTGTTGAAGTTGAGTTGATCTAGGCGTTGAATGGCGTTGGTAATGCCTTGAGTAGAAAATAAGACTTGGCTATCAATATTCGTCAGCCACACCCCACGTAACTCAGCTTGAGCCAAATTGGGAACTTGAGTCTCGACTTTGGCAATGTACTGGGAGGGGATCAACTCAGCGGTTTGAGTCGCTTGGCACAAAAAAGCGGCAATTTCAGCCCGACTCGCATTTTGGTTCGGGTTAAAGGTTTGCACGCTGGGATAATTAACTACAAGCTGGTTTTCTATCGCGGCTGCGATCGCGCCTTGGGAATAATTGGGAATCGCATTAACATCTTCAAAGGCTGATATCAAGGTTTCAACGGCAGGTTGCTGGGGAACATACTTCAACCCACTGGCTAAAGAGACTAAGGCTTGCACACGGGGGATCGGTTGATTGGGTTGGAATAGTCCGCCCGGATAGCCCGCTAAAAATCCGGTTTGATAGGCTTGGCGAATCGCTTGGCTTGCCCAGTGTTGAGTTGGCACATCGGCAAATTTTCCGCCCGTGCGTATCTCTGGCGCATCCGGAAAGGCTTTACCTAGCATAGCAGCAAACTCAGCCCTAGTTACAGGGGCATTGGGTTGAAAACGGTTATCTGGATAACCACGAATAATCTGCTGCTGTGCTAACTGTTCAATGCACGATTGCGCCCAATTTTCTTGGATATCACTCAGCCGCGTTTGAGCGTAAGCTAGGGTTGGCAGCCATAAGGCTAAGCACAAGCCCAAGATAAACAGAAACATTAACCAAGCCTGATGCCCACAAGCACGGCTAAAAGCAACTAGCCCATTGGCAAAGGCTGTAAATAATGTTTTGACCAACTGTTTCATAAAAGGAGCAAATCTAGAGATATCACTATTCTATTGACGGGCTACACACCTTCCTGATCAGGAATGACTCGCTGAGTTAGGCAAAGGTTGCCAAAGCGACTTATCGCCATGGGCTGTCGGATCAAGACTGGGAGAGTCGTTTTGAGTTTTGGGACTCTGACTGATTTGGAACGTTACTCCGAAACTTTTTGTATTTTTGGCTACAAACATTTTTGTATTGTCGGTCAATGACATGACGAATTGGCATAATATTTTAAGTTTTTCAACATTTTCCGGCTGGGGTACTCCCAAGACTTACCCAAAAATTTCACATTTAAGGTGTATTTTGTGAGTAATACTGTCTTTAAGTCAGGAATCTTAGCCGATCTCCCCCATTTCCTCATGATTGCCCCAGCAGGTTTTGGGATAAAGAACCTTAAACGGCTGAACCCATCTCCATCTCTCCATCGGCTAGGTTAACAAAACTTGGCGTTAAATGAGTGGAAAGGTTCAGGATGACAAGACGGGGAAACAAGAGGGAGCAGGAGGGTTCCAGGTGCGGGAGAACTGGGGAGATTAGCTGGTCAGCTATTTAGAGCCATGCTGCACTAGAGACGTCCGCCCTAGCTCAGAAAATCTGCACTGGATGGAAGTGTTAAGTTTTATTACAATTGAACGGATTGGAAGATCGACACCTTGTTGTCCTCTATCGGTTCATACTCACTTATCCCCTAAGATTTATTAGAAATTAGGAAGTTGGATTAATTTTTTATTTAAAAATACAAATAATTACGAGGAAAAACTTAGATAGAATCCAACCATTCAAATTAGGAAAAACTGTCAGCATCTTCCTATGACTAATATAGAAGCACAAGCTTTCAACGCCAATAACGGAAAATCCCTGAGAAAGCTTGCCAGAGCAATCATTATGTCCCAAGGTCATTTTGCCCTGATTTTGGTGTGCTGCAACTTTTCACCCCAACCACTATCCGTATTAAACCAGTTACAAGAATTCTCTGCACTTCCCATTCAGGGTGTGATCCTGCCTCCCTCTGGGGATACTCTGTTTACCGCCTTACGCGCAGCCGTGGATGAACCCCCACCTCCGGCTGTCGTTGTTTTTGGTCTTGATTCGGTGGTTGCTGTTGATCAAGTCTTGAGTGCAACTAATCTGGTGCGTGAAGAGTTTCGCAAACAGTTTCCTTTTCCACTTGTTTTGTGGATCGACGATACAATCTTGCAAAAGATGATTCGACTAGCCCCTGATTTTAAAAGTTGGGCAGCGAATCCCCTGCGGTTGGAATGTTGTTGTCACCATAGGGCTTTTCAGCCAACTTACAAGATGGCTTGCGTTCATGGAAGATAACAAATAAGCACAGAATGTGATAGAGTTATAGACGGCCGAACAGGGCAGCAACACCTAAAAAAATCCGAGTTATCGTTAATTTCATATTAGGATTTTTATTAATTTCTTAGAGACGTGCCGCACTATTTAGAGACGTTCCGCCGAAACGTCTCTACTGCTTTTGACGGCTAGGGTTACAAAGGGACGCTAATCGTGCAGCGTGGCGGAAATAACTCACCCATTAACCAGAGACTAAATCGGATTTACTGTAAAAGCCGGAAACCCTTAGCCATCAAGGTTTAGAAGGCTATTAAAGCTGAAGCAAGTGCAAGGTTTTGGCTCCAAGGAAGTTCTACATCAAGAGCATTTCTGGGAAGAGGCGATGCAGAATCTGGCGAAGACAGGGCGATGAACCTGTTGCCTGTTGCCTGTTGCCTGTTGCCTGTTCCCTCTCCCCACCACAACACTTATTCAGCAGCCCCTAAATAAAACCCTAAACAAGTAGCCGTCTGCTGTCTACCTTCTTGAACGAGTCTTTAAGCGCCTTCAGTTGCAAGCTGCTTTGGCAAATAACCCAATTCTTCCAGCTTTTGCAAAACTTTGGCTACACTATCAGATAACTCCTCCTGATCAGTGCGGCATTCCACTTCTGGGTTGAGTGGCGGTTCGTAAGGATCATCAATTCCGGTAAACCCAAGAATTTCTCCAGCGCGGGCGCGTTTATATAATCCCTTGACATCTCGTTCTTCACAGGTTGCCAGGGGAGCATTAACATAAACTTCTAGAAAATCACCAACTTTTTGGCGTACCTCTTCTCGAATTGTCCGGTAGGGCGAGATAGCCGATACCAAAACGATTACACCATTACGGGTTAGTAGGTGAGACACAAAACCAATGCGACGGATATTCTCGTCGCGGTCTTCTTTGCTAAAGCCCAAGCCTTTGGTGAGATTCTGACGAACAATGTCGCCGTCTAAAACTTCTAGCTTACACTCCTTGTCTTGCAAGGTTTTGGCTAATGCTTGGGTAATGGTGGTTTTACCCGCACCACTTAGACCCGTGAACCATATCGTTACACCGCGCTGATTCATGATTATTTCTGTCGCTATCCTAAAGCCTACTGTAAGTACAATTTATCCTGTTTTCTCAGGTGAAACACTAATCATCAAATGTCTGTTTTCTGGAATAACAGCTTGTTTGATGATCAGACCTAGATTTTAACCTGAGTCAAGGAATTGACAATAGTTTAACTCTATTATTCCAAGAACCCAACCTAAAAAGGTGACATGCTCCTCAACCGAAAACGTTTTGAGCAACTTACAATCGAGAGGCGCATATTGCTGCACCAATTAGCCCAACCTGGGGATTCATCACAATATGAACCGGAACCTTTTCCAGCAGGGGACTAACCCGACCTTTTTCCGTGAAGGTTCGCAAGAAACTACCATCCTGCATCAAGGGCAAAATCTTAGCCGCAATCCCGCCAGCAATATATAACCCCCCGTAGGGTAAGAGTTTGAGTGCTAGATTCCCGGCTTCGGCACCATAGGCTTCCACAAACATTTTTAAGGTCTGTTCACTGAGATAGTCACTCTTTTGCAGTGCTGCTTTAGAAATCTCCGCCGCCGGATCAACGCTTTTCTCACTGCGTCCCATTTCCCGTTCCCAGGTTCTAACAACTTGGGCAATATCTGGAGATTCGTGGGCAAATTCGCGATCGCGCAAAAACTGGTAAACGGCGACAATTCCTTGACCGGAACCCACTCGTTCGGCGGAAATGCGCTGAATATCGTACTTCTCGCGTAAATATTGTAAAAGTTGGAACTCCAGTTCAGTGCGGGGGGCAAAATCCGCATGTCCGCCTTCGGACGCGAAAACCTGATACCTGTCCTGGTTCTGAATCAGAAATCCTTGTCCTAACCCTGTACCTGCACCAATGACCGCAATTGGCGCATCCGATTGAGGATTAACCTGTTGCAGCGTACATAAGTCATCCGCCTCTAAGCCGAGAATCCCGTAGCCAACCGCCGCAAAATCATTGAGCAGAGTGATTTTAGCGATCGCGAGTTCTTCCTCTAACCGTCTAGCGTCCAACACCCAGGCTAAATTGGTCAAGTTAGAGGTATCGTTGACCACAGGACCTGCGATCGCAAAACAGGCTTTGTCAATGCTCAGTTTCCGTTGTAGCTTTTGTCCCGCTTCCGATACAAATGTCTGGACAATCGGTACTAAGTCAGGGAAATCACGGCTATGATAACGGGCTTCATGGAGAACCGATAACGATTCCGAGTCTGAATCCTCCACCAGTCGCAAAATCGTTTTCGTCCCGCCGATATCTCCTGCCAGTATTAATGTCATAAAATCTTAACGTTAGTGAAATCGAATTACCTTCTCAGTTTGACTGAGGTGAGAGGTATCCCCGTTGAGTTCCATCACCCATTTTTCCTGATGACGCACGAGTTTGACCAAACAGCATAAAGCGGCGTTCACTTCGGGTTGACCTGGAATTAATCCCCAGGTTGCACCGACGACTGAAGCACCATGACCCACTAATAAGATATCGTCTCCGAATTCTGTGGTCAGCAGGCGAGCTGTTTGAGCGGTGCGTTCTAGCACTTTCTCGTTTGTTTCTGGATACTGAGGGATGACGCGGGAGGTATACCCCGAATCAATACAGGGAAAACGCTGTTTTAATTCCTCAACAGACAGTCGTTCTGGCTCTGTTCTCATCCATTCCGGATTCAGCCATTCACTCAAACCCGCCTCCATCTTAATGGGTAAGTCCAAAATCTGAGCAATTTGGTTCGCGGTTTGTACCGTTCGCAAAAACGGTGAGGCAAAAATGTGCTTAATCCTCTCCCCGCGTAACCGTTGACCTAATTCCCGCGCTTGACCAACGCCATCGTCTGATAACGGGGGATCATAAGGACGTTCTGCTGTGTTAAACCAGTCAGGGTTAACAAAGTCGAGGCGATTTCCGTGTCGGGCAATCCAGAGGGTTTGAGTCATTTGTCCTTCGTCATTTGTCCTTCGTCATTTGTCCTTCGTCATTTGTCAGGGAACAGAGAACAGGGAACAGGGTAAGGTATAGTTTTGAGTTAACTCCCAACTTCCCCAACTTCCCCATCTCCCCCAGCTCCCCCAGCTCCCTCATCTCCCTCATCTCCCCCAGCTCTAGATGGACGGCTTTTGATTAAGATATGTTACAATATTTAACGAAGTGTTAGCTAGTGTCAGATATAACGTATGCAATAAGCAGAGGCAAAAACAAATCGGATAGATAGCCAATTCTAAATCTGGGTTAGGAATGGGGGCTTGTAACTCACCCAGTCATACACATTTCGAGTTTTCTAATCAATCTATTTCCCCCTATTGAAATAAAACTTAACATTTCTCTCATAGAGAATCGTTCACCCCAGCCTGAGGTGAACCCTCCTGAACAGGAGCTTAGTTGCTTGAACTCCACTCATAATATAGATATAGCGATCGCTATGAAAACTGCTCAGACCTCTACAGACCTTGTCCGCACTTACCTCCAAGAAATTGGTCGTGTACCCCTGTTGACCCACGAGCAAGAGATATTGTATGGAAAACAAGTCCAGCGTTTAAGTGCCTTAGAGCAAACCAAAGAGTCGCTGTTTGAACAATTAGGTTACGAACCAACGCTGTGCGAGTGGGCAAAAGCCTCGTCCCTATCGGAAGCCGAGTTACAATCGTGCATCAGGGCGGGTCAAACGGCTAAGCGCAAGATGGTGGAAGCCAATTTACGTCTGGTGGTTTCCGTCGCCAAGAAATATATCAAGCGCAATGTAGACTTGCTGGACTTAATTCAGGAAGGTACGATTGGCATGCAACGGGGCGTAGAAAAATTTGACCCGACTAAAGGGTATCGTTTTTCCACCTACGCCTATTGGTGGATTCGTCAAGCGATTACCCGTGCGATCGCGGAGAAAGGACGAACGATTCGCTTACCGATCCACATCACCGAAAAGCTGAACAAAATCAAAAAAGCCCAGCGCTACCTTTCCCAGGAGCTAGGGCGTGGCGCTACAATCTCAGAGTTGGCGACAGAATTAGACCTGACACCAAAGCAAGTCCGGGACTACCTGGAAAAAGCCCGTCAACCTCTGTCGTTAGATTTACGAGTCGGCGATAATCAAGATACGGAATTAGGAGAACTGCTCGAAGACAGCGGACCTTCGCCAGAAGATTTTGCTACCTATTCAGCCATGCAAGTCGATCTGGAGAAGTTAATGGCGGATTTAACCGAACAGCAACGTGAAGTGCTAATGCTACGCTTTGGTCTAGTTGATGGTCAACCTATGACACTCGCCAAGATTGGAGATCAACTCAAAATCAGCCGGGAACGAGTCCGCCAAATTGAACGGGAAGCGCTGTCTAAGCTTCGCAAGCGCCAAGCCGATATGCGCGAATATATTGCAGTGAGTTAGTTGGTCTTATATCATTGGTCTTATGTCATTGGTCTTATGAGACAACCCGATATTATGGGTTCGGTTCCACCTACCTGATTATCAATTATCCCTTGTTAAGTTAGAGATAGAGACCTGTTGCTCGGAGGTAAACGGTGAAAAACAAATCTGATCGCGTCCCAGAATTTTTTGAAGGCGATGGAGACAATAATCTTTTGTGGGAGTACGTACAATCGTTGAGTCCAGAAACCGTTTCCCATTTATCCAAACCCACCTCTGCTGATGTGTTTCAGGTCATGGAACGTAATGTGATGGGATTGTTGGGTAATATTCCTCCAGACCATTTTGATGTCACTATTAATACTAACCGCGAGAATCTAGGACGTTTGTTAGCCTCAGCAATGGTCAGTGGTTATTTCCTACGCAAAGCTGAACAACGCATGACATTTGAAAAATCGTTGCAAAAGACCGATTCCTCCGGCGCAGATGCTGGCTAGAGTAAGAAGGCAGAAGAAAAGAAAGTCATCTACACGAAATTAGGATAATTGGGACGAAATCGAAAATCGGCAGACTCATTCGCTGGGCTGCCGATTTCATCTGTAGAAAACCAGCGACAAACTCTCTTAACCTGGTATGCCAACGCCTGTCGAGACTTGCCTTGGCGAGGTAGCACCGATCCCTATCCGATCTGGATTTCGGAAATTATGTTGCAGCAAACCCAGGTGAAAACGGTTATCCCTTATTATCACCGTTGGTTGGCTGAATTTCCCACCATCGAAGCGCTAGCGACAGCGGATTTACAACAGGTGCTTCTGGTTTGGCAGGGATTAGGGTATTACAGTAGAGCCAGAAATCTCCACAAAGCCGCTCAAAAAATAATCCAGGACTACGGGGGAATTTTTCCAGATCAACTGAGTGACGTTTTAGCATTACCAGGAATTGGTCGAACCACGGCGGGTGGAATTCTCAGCGCCGCTTTTAATCAACCTGTGCCAATTTTAGATGGGAATGTGAAACGAATTCTGGCACGATTGGTAGCTTTATCAGTACCACCTGCTAAAGCAACGAAACAGCTTTGGCTACTTTCGGAAACGTTGCTTGATCCAGAACATCCTGGCACGTTTAATCAGGCGTTAATGGATTTAGGGGCAACTATCTGTACTCCCAAAAACCCCGATTGTTGCCATTGTCCTTGGCAGGGTTACTGTCAGGCGTACAATCTAGGTATTGCATCTAAGTTACCCATGCGTGAAGCCTCTACCCCCTTACCTCACAAAATCATTGGTGTTGCCGTGATTTGGAACAATCAAGGACAAATTTTAATTGACCGCCGCCCTGCACAGGGGTTATTGGGTGGATTATGGGAGTTTCCTGGCGGCAAAATTGAGCCAGATGAAACGGTGGCAGACTGTATTAAGCGGGAAATTCGGGAAGAATTGGGAATTGAGATCGAAGTAGGCGATCGCGTAATCACGGTTGATCATGCCTATAGCCATTTTCGCGTGACGTTGATTGTCCATCACTCTCGTCATCTATCAGGTGTGCCTCAAGCCCTGGAATGTGATGAAATCCGTTGGGTAACCCTAGAGGAAATTGACCAGTTTCCGTTTCCCAAGGCTAATAGTCAGATTATTGCCGCATTGCGTCAAGAGGCTGAGGGCTAATTCAGCTATTCATAGCATATCCTGATGATTGCCCATAATTGCAAGGCTTTAACAGCAAAGGTTTCAGGCATTTTCCTTAAGACAGTTGTTCATCTTCAAGGAAATGTGAGCATATCCGTCAAAACCAGGGCAATAGAATCACCGAAAATGTACCATTGCTCCCCCAGCTCCCTCTGCTTCCCCAGCTTCCCCTCACCACAACACTTATTCAGCAAGCCCTAAGTATTTCTACCTTCTTTCACTAGGGCTTTATAAAGCTTGTATGAAGTAAGTCTATAGGCTTACTTCTTAAGGTGTATAAATTTTTCTTATGTTTTTTGGATTGATAGTTCTGATACAGTCGCTGGGATCAGGAGAATGTGTCGAATTAGATATCCTCTAATATAATATCGTGTCCGCCGAAATAACCCTTATATTCTTATTCCTTGCAACCTTGCTCTTTCCCTTCTGCCTTCTAGCCACTCTTGCCTATAAGTTTTGCTTATAAAGCAAAACTTATAGTTTTCATAAACTTTTTCTTCAAGAATAGAAAAATTTTATTCATATATGTTATCTCTTTTATATGCAATAGGGATAGGAAAATCCAATCCAGGTAAAGATTTGTATCTTCTAGAGAGAGAATCATAGACATAGTGTAAAGATTGTTTGCTCTCCCTATTGCCACCGATAACTGTAAATTCTTTATAAGTATCAACCTAAGAAAGGAGAAAGAAATGTTTTTAATTAACCAAAAACCTCTGACAAGAGAAAAAAGACGCTCGGCTAAGAAAAGTCGCTTTCAGAAAAGGACTGTATCTGGCTCAAAAAAAAGCTCTCCTCAGATGAATGTTCTATTACTAGCCCCCCACCCATTTTACCAAAACCGGGGTACACCCATTGCCGTGAACTTGGTTTTAAGGGTGTTATCTGAACGAGGAGACCAGGTTGACATGGTGACTTATCCAGAAGGACGCGATATTGATTATCCCAACGTAACTATACATCGGACGCCACGGCTACCCTTTGTTCACAACATTAGACCAGGTTTCTCCTGGAAGAAATTAGTCTGTGATTTTTTCATGATTATTAAAGTCATCGCTTTGGTGTCCCGTAAGCGCTACGATTTGGTTCATGCCGGAGAGGAATCGGTCTTTATTGCCTTAATGCTGAATCTATTCTGCAAGCTTCCTTATGTATATGACATGGATTCTTCCCTAGCACAGCAGCTTATCGAAAAGTATCCCAAGTTAACATTACTCAATTCATTTTTGAATTTTTGTGAACGAGTAGCGGTGCAAAAGGCGGCGGTTGTTGTGGCGGTTTGTCAGGCATTAGCAACTGATATTCAAGCCTACAAGCCCAAAAATGTGGTGGTTATCCCCGATATATCGTTATTGAACTGACTGAGATTCTGTAAAAAGGATGGTGTATGCAAATGCAGAGTAATTTGAGAGTTGAACTAGGAATCAACCATGTACTACTTATGTATGTGGGTAATCTGGAAACCTATCAGGGGGTAGATCTCCTCCTGGAAAGCTTTGCCTTGACTTTAAAAGAAAATAAGCGGGTTGATTTAGTCATTATCGGTGGTGAGGCGTCTGACATTCAGAAGTACAAACAGCAGGCTAAACGACTTGGCATTTTAGAAAACGTCCATTTTTTTGGACCTAAACCCGTTGATGATCTAGGGTTATATCTAGCACAAGCTGATATTGTCGTCTCGCCTAGAGTCAAAGGGAAGAATACACCCATGAAACTTTATTCCTATCTACACAGCGGCAAAGCCTTACTAGCGACGGATTTACCCACTCACACCCAGGTGTTGAATAGCCAAATTGCTATGCTTGCTACACCCAATCCTCAAGCTTTTTCCCAGGGAATGGTGCATCTGATTGATGATCCCGATTTACGTCTCAAACTAGGTAGCACAGGAAAGCAATTTATTGAACAGAGTCACACTTATAAAGTGTTTTGTCGAAAATTCAATCTTCTCTATGATTGGTTGTATGCAGGAGTAGTGGAGGGTGCAACCGGAGCGTTAAGTTTAGAAGCTTAGTTTAATCAAAATCAGGGTGAGGAGCATCATATCATGAAGAGAAACCTGCTCAATTTAACCAGAAACACATACGACTTACTGATCATTGGCGGTGGTATCTATGGTGCCTGCATCGCCTGGGAAGCCAGCTTGCGGGGTTTATCCGTGGCGTTGGTGGAGAAAGGGGATTTTGCCTCAGCCACTTCTGCTAACAGCTTAAAGACGATTCATGGGGGATTGCGATATCTGCAAAATGCTGATTTTCGGCGTATGCGGGAATCGATAAGGGAACGCAGAACCTTATTACGGATTGCGCCTCACTTAATCCACCCACTCCCAGTTTTGATTCCCACCTATGGACATGGGATGAAGGGAAAAGAAGCCTTGAGTCTGGCACTGGCAGTGAATGATATGATTAGTTGCGATCGCAACCAACTCGCAGATCCCCAAAAACATATTCCTAATGGTCGCGTCATTTCTGCTCAAGACTGTCAGCAGTTGCTTCCGGGAATTCCCAACGAAGGGTTAACGGGGGGCGCACTCTTCTATGATGCTCAAGTCTACAACTCAGAACGACTTCCCCTTTCATTTCTCCAGTCTGCCGCACAAGCGGGTGCAGATGTCGCCAACTATGTGGAAGGAATCGGCTTTCTCAAACAAGGGAATCGCATCACGGGTATCAAAGCCAAAGACACCCTCACCGGGGATCACTTCGACATCCGCGCCAAAACCGTCATCAATACCAGTGGTCCCTGGATGAATCAGGTTCTGGGTTGGCTTCAGGGACACTCATTATCAGTTAAAGTACCCCTAGCGAAAGCAGTTAACCTCGTCACTCGTCCCCTATTCCAAACCTATGCCGTAGGAATTTCTAGTACCAATAGCTATCGTGACCCTGATGCCATAGTGAATAAAGGGAGTCGCTTCCTATTTATTGCCCCTTGGCGAGGTAAATCAATAATCGGTACATCCTATACAGTTTGGGATGAAAAACCCGATGATTTACAGGTTACCACAGCAGATATTCAAGACTTGC
Source organism: Coleofasciculus sp. D1-CHI-01 (assembly GCF_040218875.1). Taxonomy (NCBI): domain Bacteria; kingdom Bacillati; phylum Cyanobacteriota; class Cyanophyceae; order Coleofasciculales; family Coleofasciculaceae; genus Coleofasciculus; species Coleofasciculus sp. D1-CHI-01. The sequence continues at coordinate 39,834 of NZ_JAVJQP010000039.1, read as the reverse complement.
TGGATCAAATTAACCAGGCATATCCACCTGCCAATCTCAAACCCGAAGACGTTGATTTTGTTCACGGGGGACTATTGCCCAGAACCGGAGTAGATTCCCACACGGGAGAACCCCTACTGGAAAAACAGTATCACATCCACGATCATGCCCGTGAAGGATTGCTAGGACTCCTCTCAATCATTGGCGTGAAGTATACCACCGCCAGAGATGTGGCGGAAAAGGCAATAGATCAACTGTTCACATCATGGGGACAAAAACCACCAAAATCGGTTTCTAATATCACTCCCATTTACGGTGGAGAAATTGAACGATTTGATACTTTTTTGCAAACGGCGTTGACGAATTCCCCTGATGGATTAACTGAGGAAACCATGCGCCGTCTGGTTTATAACTATGGGTCTGTCTATCCTAATATCCTCCAGTCCCTAGAGGATAATCTTCACCAGCAGCAAATGCCAGTAGATGAGTTAGCCGTTCTCAAAGCTGAGATGATTCACGCCGTTCGCGAAGAAATGGCGCAAACCCTAAGTGATGTGATATTTCGCCGCACAGAACTGGGTAGCGCTGGCGTTCCTGAACCTCACATTCTTAAATATTGTGCTGAGACTATGGCAACAGAACTGGGTTGGAGTTTCACCCGAATTGAACAAGAAATACAAGCGGTGAAGGAGGTTAATCAGCATCGATTTCTAACCGTAGTATAAATTGTTGACAATCACAAGTCATCTCCTGTTTGACCTATGCCATCTCCCCTTGCCCACGCTGTTTCCGGATATGTCCTTGCCAAGTTTTTACCCTTGACTCAACCCAGAACCTCTAGGCGTAGGCGATGGGAAATCCTGTGTTTGTATCCGGTTTTTGTGGCTACCGTTGCTGACCTAGATTTTATTCCTCAAATCATTACCGGGGAATCATTCCATCGCGGTTTGACCCACAGCCTGATTTTTACCCTTGGCTTTAGTCTGATTCTGGCGTTCATACTCCGTAAACGATGGCAGTTCTCTTACAATAAATTGGCTTGGATAACTTTTATTCTCTATGGTTCTCATCTGGTTTTGGATTTTTTTACCGAAGGCAGAGGGATTCCATTGCTGTATCCATTTACTGAAAACTTTTTTGTCTCTTCAATAACTATTTTTCCGGGAGTTCATCACTCTAGGGGGTTGTGGCATTACAGCCACCTGATCCCGATTAGTTTTGAATTGGTCTATTCCCTATTACTAATGTGGGGAGTCAGATGGTGGAAAAATTCCCAGTTTAGAAAGAGAATTCATCTCAGCCAAAATAGTATGAACCAATCCTAGGACGACCATGAGAAACAACAGCGAGCAAAATTGGCCCATCTTACTGTTTAGAAAATCAGTCCTAAAACAGCGGAAGTTTAAGGAAATTACTGGCTTATTGGGGCAAACTACTGATTTGCACTGTCTGGACATTGGTTCTGATAATGGTGTGATTAGTTATCTGCTTCGCCAACGGGGTGGAACCTGGAAAAGTGCTGATCTGGATGAACATACAGTTGATTCTATCCGGGGGCTGGTGAAAGACAACGTATTTCAGATTGATGGTCGTCAAACCCCATTTTCTGATAACAAATTTGACCGAGTGGTTATCATCGATTTTTTAGAGCATATTCACACCGATGAAGAATTTATTAAGGAATTATTCCGCATTATCAAACCTGGGGGAGAATTAATCATTAACGTGCCGCATATCAAAAACAGCTTATTGCGAAGGTTTCGGCTGGCAATTGGGCAGACGGATGAAAAACATGGTCATGTCAGACCGGGGTATACGGTGGATGACTTAGTATCCCTGTTAATGGGTCGGTTTAAAATAGTCAGTCACAGAACCTATTCTAAGTTTTTCTCGGAAGCCATTGACACTTTGATGACATTGGCACTTGACGTATTGAAACGAGGAGGCGCAAAATCTCAGAAGGGTCGAATTGTTACCGGACAAGACATGAAGCGATACCAAAAAATGTTCAGAATGTACTCTTTGGTTTATCCGGTTGTTTGGCTGTTTTCCAAGCTAGATAGTTTACTATTTGGAGCAAGTGGTTATATGCTGATTGTCAAAGCCAGAATTGATAAGACCTAGGATATAGTTGACATAACCTTAGTTGTTCAGGGGCATGAAACAGTGGTTAAAACAAATAATTTTAATTTTCCCGAAACAGCAGATATCGAAACATCCTCGGATGATTATGCATCCCGCTTTGCCGGGGAAATTGGTGCTTGGTTACTCAAGGTTCAAGAAGAAGCAACGTTGCAGATGCTAGCGGCTTATCCTAATGCCAAGATTTTAGATGTTGGCGGTGGGCATGGTCAACTGACGGGGGCGCTGATTCAGAACGGTTATCAAGTTACGGTTTTGGGAAGTGCAGAGAGTTGTAAAGCGCGAATTCAACATTTTGTGGACGCTAATCGTTGTAACTTTAAGGTGGGTAATATTTTGGACTTACCCTATCCGGATAATACTTTTGATATTGTGATTAGCTATCGGCTACTCCCACACGTCAGTCAATGGAAACCCTTTCTGACTGAGTTAGTCCGGGTGGCGGATAAAGCCGTGATTGTAGACTATCCAACAGTCAGAAGTGTGAACGCGATCGCACCCTACTTATTTAAGCTGAAGAAAGGTTTAGAAGGCAATACACGACCTTTTACCTGTTTTCAGGAATCAGAACTGCTGAATTACTTTCATGCTTTAGGAGTTGCCCCCATTGACCGTTACCCGCAATTTTTCTTGCCCATGGTACTACATCGGACGTTAAAATCTCCTCGAGTTTCATTGGCGTTAGAAAAATTATCCAGAGTATCAGGATTAACCCATTGGTTCGGATCTCCTGTTATTTTAAAGCTTAATAAAAAATTAGCCGTAAATTGATTTTTTTCAAAATTATTGTTATCTTTGATATAAAAAAATATTCTATGAATAAAATCTTATTTGCATAAATTGATTTTAGGTTTTAGTATTCAACTGTCGAAGTGTTAATTTTTATAGAGAATAGAGAATAAAACTATAGATAAATTATCATTATTTTTGAGAGGAAACTATGGTCTCACAAAAAACAGGAAAGCTAGTTTCTAAGATCCCTTTAACAGAGCAACTGAATCAAACGGAATCTTCTGTATTAAAGCGGTATAAAAACAAAGTTTTGGGGAGTGAAAGTTTTTTTTCTTTATTAAAATACGAAATAATAACATCTTTATTTGGTGATATTTCTGGTGGCTTGGGATATTTACTCCGAAAACGATTGTATCGCAACCTTTTTAAGAATGTGGGTGAAGGGATAATTTTAGGAAAAGGCATTGTATTGCGTCATCCTGGAAAGATTATCCTTGGAAATCGTGTGGCTATTGACGATTACGGACTATTAGATGCTAGTGGTGCCGGTGAGGAAGGAATCCGCTTAGGAGATGATGTAATTGTCTCCCGGAATTGTGTGATACAGGGTAAAACTGGTTCAGTGATAATCGGGGCTAAAACCGATATTGGTTGTAATACTATTCTGGCGTCTGCTACTGGAATTTTTATTGGTCGTTCTGTGTTAATTGCTGGCAACTGTTATATCGGCGGTGGACGCTATCTTTCAGACCGTTGCGATATTCCAATGATGGAACAGGGACTATACTCAAAAGGACCTGTTGCAATCGCCGATGATGTGTGGTTAGGTGCTGGAGCCATTGTACTGGATGGGGTTTCCATTGGCAAAGGATGTATTGTTGGTGCAGGTGCTCTTGTCACCAAAGACCTTCCTGATTATTCGGTGGCGGTGGGAGTCCCCGCTCGCATCATTCGCAACCGGAAAGAAACCCAAGATGTTTAAATATTTACGGTGAAATTTCTGTATTAATTTGGAGTAAAAAAATGAAAATTTTAGTCACAGGTGGGACAGGCTTTACGGGCAGCCATTTGACGCGCCGCCTACTGGATAAAGGGCATCATCTAGTTGTGATTGATAATAAACCCGGTCTCTTTTTTGATGAACTCAAGGAACGAGGCGCAGAGATTCACATTGGCAGTGTGGCAGACCGAGATCTTGTGGATAAAGTGACCCAAGGCTGTGAAGTGGTTCACCATTTAGCCGCCGCATTTCGCCAAGTTAATCTTCCAAAACAAGTATACTGGGATGTCAATGTGGATGGAACCCGCTACCTGCTAGAAGCGGCTCTTAAGTATGGCGTTGCCAAATTCGTCTATTGCAGTACTTGTGGGGTTCACGGAGATGTTAAACAAACCCCTGCTGATGAAAATGCCCCGATTACTCCGGCGGATTACTACCAGTACACAAAATACGAAGGCGAGAAACTGATACCAGAGTTTGTGGAAAAGGGTCTAAAAGTGCTGACACTGAGACCCGCAGCTATCTATGGTCCCGGAGATCCAGAGCGCTTTTCTATTCTCTTTAAACGAGTGAAAAAGGGACGCTTTTTAATGTTTGGAGATGGTCAATGTCATTACCACCCCTTGTATATTGATAACCTAGTCGATGCCTTTGAACTCGCTGCCGCCTCGGAGAAAGGCAATGGGGAAGCCTACCTGATTGCCGATGAAAACTATCATACCCTGAATAAGTTAGTGACTGCGATCGCCAAAGCCATCGGCATCAATCTAACTATTACGCATCTGCCGTTCTGGCCCCTTTGGACAGCAGCTTTGCTAACAGAAATGGCGTATAAACCCTTACCAGGAATCGATCCCCCTCTGTTTCGCAGACGGGTTGATTGGTTCCGGCAAAATCGAGCGTTCAGTATTGAAAAGGCTAAACGAGAACTGGGTTATCAACCCCAGGTTGATTTAGACAAGGGATTAACATTAACGGGTCAGTGGTATCGGGAACAGGGCATTATTTAACTCACACCAGGGGAAGAAAAACAATGTGTGGTATCGCCGGATTTTCGTGGCTAGATGATGACTTAATTAAGCAGATGACCCGGACGTTGGCTCATCGCGGACCTGATCAGTATGGAGTATATACCGACGAGTCAATCTCTTTAGGTCATCGACGGCTGAGTATCCTAGACCTGAGTGAACATGGACGCCAACCGATGTCTAACCAGGATGGCTCGATTTGGGTGGTTTACAATGGGGAAATTTATAACTTTCAAGAACTGCGCCAAATATTAGAGCGCAAAGGGTATACTTTCCGCAGTCGAACTGACACCGAGGTCATTTTATATGCCTACGCTGAATATGGATCAGCCTGTGTAGAAAAGTTCAACGGGATGTTTGCTCTAGCCATCTGGAATAAGACGAAACGGGAGTTAATTCTGGCACGCGATCGCTTGGGTATTAAACCACTATACTATTATTTGAACAATGGTCAGTTGATTTTCGCCTCCGAGATCAAAGCCATCCTTCAAGCTTCCCAAGTCGCACGGGAGATTAATCCTCAAGCTCTCTATCACTACGTTGGCTACGAATTTGTGCCAGCTCCAGATACAATCTTTCGCCACATTCACAAGCTTCCTCCTGGGCATTATCTGCAATATCGGGAAGGCAGAGTTGAGTTGACCCAGTATTGGGATCTCAAGTTTGAAACTGAGACTCAACCAACTGCTTATTACGAGGAGAAAATGCGGTATCTCCTGGAAGACTCGGTTCGCCAACGGTTGATCAGCGATGTTCCCTTAGGTGTTTTTCTCTCAGGTGGGTTAGATTCTAGTACAGTTGTGGCAATGATGGATCGGTGTGGCGTGGAACCTATCCAAACTTTTGCCTTGGGGTATGATGACCCCTCTTTCAGTGAGCTGGACTATGCTGAATTCATGGCTAGAGAACTCAAAACTCAGCATCAGGTACTCATGGTTGATCCGATTACACCAGAGTTACTCGAAACCGCTGTCTGGCACTTAGATGAACCCATGACGGATTTGTCAACTATTCCCTTTTATCTGATTTGCAAGAAAGCCAGAGAACAGGTCACGGTTTGCTTGAGCGGTGAAGGGGGGGATGAGGTATTGGTGGGTTATGACCGATTTAAGGCAAGTAAGGCTCATAGCTACTATGCTGTCATTCCTAAGTCAATTCGACGCCAGCTAGTCGCGCCACTGATCAACGCTCTACCAGATCAGCCTCAAAAGAAAGGAGCTATTAATATGCTGAAACGGTTTATTCAAGGGGGACTTTTGTCAGAAGAGGGTCAACATATGCGTTGGCAATACTTTGGTATGCCGGAACACGACCAAGACCTATTTTCTCCGGATATCTTAGGGGAAATTTCCCGAAATCCCTTTGCACCAATCCGAGAGCAGGTTGCAGGTTGCAACTCAAACCAGCGGCTAGACCGAGAGATCTATGTAGACCTCAAGTTCATGATGCCGGATAGTCCCCTAATGAAAGTGGACAAGATGAGTATGGCTCATGGGTTAGAAGTCCGAGTACCATTCCTCGATCACAGATTTGTCGAATTTTGTGCCACAATTCCTTCTGAACTTAAGCTCAGGGGTTTTACAACTAAGGCAATCTTTAGGTCAGCTATGAAAGATATTCTACCAGATAAGATTCGCCATCGGGGAAAACAGGGCTACAGCTTGCCCATTAAGAACTGGCTGCGACAGGAACTGCGGGACTATATGATCGAATTGTTAACATCCTCCTCGTTAATGAAGGAGGCGTTCAACATTAACTATATCGAACAGCTTATCCAAGAGCATTTAGACTATAGAGCGAATCATAACCACATCCTCTGGGCTTTGATTAATTTGGCTCTGTGGCATCGGCTGTTTGTATAAAAATTATCAATATTTAAATCCAGGTGAAGTTTCCTATACAATAGTTCATAAATCAGTCATATCCAAGGAAAATGAAACATCACAGCCAGCAAGCAGCTTCCCGGTTTGATGATTGGGCAGATTCATACAGTGAAGGGCGAATTTCATCATGGTTCAGATTCTATCAATCAATGGCAATGTCCCAGCTAAAAATTGCCGAAGGTTGTGGATTTTTAGACGTGGGCTGTGGCACAGGTTGGGCGGTTAGGCAAGCCGCTAAACAACTTCAAGTTGGTAAAGCTTGTGGAATCGATATTTCTGCAAAAATGATCGAGAATGCCGTTGCCGAAACTTCAGAGGCGCATAACATAGAATTCCAGATCGGTGATGCTGAAGCAATACCTTATCCTGATGAATCTTTTAGCTCAATTATATGTACCTTTTCCATCCATCATTATCAGAATCCTGTTAGTGCTTTGTCTGAGATGAAGCGGGTTTTGAAACCAGACGGCTCCATTGTAATTTTAGATTCAGCCAGAGATGTTTCATTTGCCATCTGGCTGCAAGATCGAGGGCGGCGCTATTTTGAGAAAAGTCATGTTAAATATTACACCACTAAAGAGATGACGGACTTGATAGCAAAAGCTCAATTGCAGCTTATTGGCGACATCACGACCATTAATAAGTTTATGGATCACAACAAAGTATTTACGGGTTTGATGTTGCTCAGTTGTACTAAATAAAATGGCTTCATTCTAACGGATTGCTGACATAAATTAACCGTAAATTGAGAAAATTAACTAATTACGAAATAGCTTCCGCTCTATATTCAGCTAAATCAATGGTTAAATTATGAGAATTTTATTAGATTGTAGATTTCAAAAAGGAGCAGGTCCTAATGTTACTACTTGCTATCTCCTCAATTATCTAATTAAACTTAATACCGAACATGACTTTGTAATCCTACAACATAAAGGGCAGCAACTTCCACAGTACCCCAATGTTCAGAAGCTTGTAGTTCCGTCACAGAACACTCTGGTCGAATTTTTGTGGGTACAGTTTTATTTACCTAAGTTGCTCCGGCAATACGCAATTGACATTTACCACAGCTTAAAACATGTGGGTCCTCTGTTTACTCGTGTTCCGGTACTACTTTACCTGCGTGAAGTTGGTCACTTTCACGAAAAAGGACAAGAAGCTTTTCAACTCAATCTAGTGAACAAAATTTACTGGAACTATATCCTGGTGTTAGGACTGAAAAGAGCTACTCATATTATTGGTATATCTCATGAATCTAAGACAGTAATTATCCAAAAAATTGGAATTTCTGAAGATAAAATAAGTGTCAATTATCATGGACTCGACCCAAAATTTAAGATTATTCAGGATCGAGAATTAATTACAGAAGTCCGCCATCGTTATAACCTGCCTGAAAACTATATTCTATGTGTGAGTAATTTGTATCCACACAAAAACTACAAGACAGTAGTTAAAATGCTTGCTAAACTCAAAGAGCTAAATAAAGAAGCTCCTAAGTTAGTAATAGTAGGAAATATAAAGTATGCTCAAGCCGATTTTTTTAATTTAATCAAACAGCTAAGGTTAGATAAGGATATAATCTTTACGAGTTATGTGGATCATGACGACCTAGTCTATATATATAATGGAGCCGCTTTACTGCTCTATCCCCCTCTTCTCGGCTCCTTTGGTAACCCTCCTTTAGAAGCCATGGCTTGCGGTGTACCCGTTGTGGTTTCTGATCGCGGAGCCCTTCCTGAGGTTACTGATGGAGCAGCACTAGTACTGAAGGAGCCTAAAAATGTAGAAAAGATGCTTGAAGCTGTTCAGCAAATACTCGACGATGAGCAACTTTGGCAAACCTTACGACAGAAAGGACTTGAACGAGTTAAAGATTTTAGTTGGGAAGCATCTGCATCAAGAATCCTGGAACTCTACCGGAGAATAGGAAGTGGTGAAACTCACCGAAGTGGCAATTAAGGTTTATTTATTGAGGCTGTTTCAAGAAGCGATCGCGCCGCATCAACACAACTATCAGCGCAATACTGGCAACCATTAATCCCAGTCCAACCATTAGTGTCAATCCATACAGGATTAGAGATGGAATTGCGGTCACCAGCAAAGTTATTACCGCAATAATGCCAAGGTGTTGACTGATATGCTTATACTCCATCCGATTCATTAGATATAGACCAATTGAACACAGGATTAGTTCACTCAATAAAGTTGCTATGGCTGCACCAACACCTCCTAGATAAGGAATAAGAATAAAATTGGAAAGAACATTAGTGATTGTTGCTCCAAACAGAAGAGGAGGCAGTTGTTTTTCCCGTCCGGTCGCTTGAAGTAATTTGTGTACTAAGGTGCCAAACATCTTGAAACTCAGGCTAGGTAGTAAAATCGCCAGAGGTTTAACAGAAGCAGCAAAGGCTTCGCCATAAATAATTTGCACGACTAGAGTTTGGGTAAAACCTGCCACAACAATCACAGGCAAAGCTACTCCTAAAAGAAGGCGCGTACACTTATAAATCTGCTCTGGAAGTTTCTCAGGTTCGTTGGCATAATATCGAGCAAATCGGGTGAAGGCAACATAGAAAATAACTTGTGGTAACTCAGTAAAAATTTCCAGCAGGCGGTAAGCTGCACTATATAACCCGGCTTCCCCAGTAGGAGATAATCCCTTGAGCATAACCACATCAATCTGATAGTAAAGAATCCATAAAACCCCAGACAGCGCAAATGGATAAGCTGTACGAACAGATTGCCAAAGTCTATTAAGGCTTAGAGGTAACCAAATACAGGTTTTTCGACTCAGGTAAACCAGTAACCCTAGGATATCCAGGAACCGGACAAGAACAAACGTTCCCACTACCAACACTAAATTTTTGGACAGGAACAGAACGACGCATGAAAGCAGCACAGTGAAAAATCGCTCTATGGCTACGGAAACCGTTTCGCTTCTGAACCATCCCATCCCTTTAAGGACACCGCGCAGGGTCATTTTCACGCTACGACAAAGTTCTGCAAAAATGACTAAGTAGCAGACAATTAAGCCTTGACCTTGATAACCTAATAAGCGAGCCAAGGGGAAGAGAAAAATAAGAACTAACAGAAAGCTCAATCCCTCAATAATCAGAAACTGACCTGTCGATTTTGAACCTTCGACCGGGTTGGCTGCTACCTCACGAGTCAGTAGTCCTGGAAACCCAAACTGGATGAACAGGGAAAGAATGGCTCCCAAAGCAACAGCAGCGGAGAAAATCTCATATCGCTCAGGTCCGAGGACACGAGCGAGAATGATATAGAAGAGAAATGTTAGAGCGAGAGTTGCTTCTCCCACCAGAACATAGAGATAGGACAGATCTAAACGACTAAGTAGAGTTCTCACAGTCAGGTAAAGTGATTTAGATTACCTCCCTGAAAGCAGGGAGAGATTTGTACTGAAAGTTACAACACCGGGATTGTTGGAGATACTAGGATTAATAATACACTGCTCCAGAGAATAATCTTTAGATCGCCTATCTGCGACGGTAAATTTTAATTTTACTGAATCTTTACAAATTATGGGGGATATTCACCGAATCTTAAAAAAACACTTAAATAAAGAGAAGGATTATAGCTTTTTGCTATTATTGCTTTTCAATTAATATTTATGGTATTATGTTTGCTTAATTAAGCGAATTAAGGAATTGATGAATACACAGATAAGGGGATAACTATTTCATTCACTGTTAACTACGATTGCCGAGGGCTTAAGGTGGTTAATAGCTATTTAACCGTCTATACCTTTTAGGTAGTCATCAATAAGCTATAAATCGTCTAAAATTTAACTCTAAAAACACCTCTATAGCAACTCTGTAAGAATAAGCCCTTTTCTGAGTTTTTTTATTCTTTAGATAATCGATAGATACACTCAATAATTTTGTTGATTGATCATGAAAACAAAAGCCCTAGGTACAGTAAAAAAATCATCCGAAACCGATTGGATAAGACGATGGAGTCCCATTGGCTTAATTTTGCTGCTAACCACAGCATTATACCTTTATCAATTAGGAACAGAAAGCTTGTGGATTGATGAACTATATAGCGTTCATGATGCCAAGCCAATAGAATTAAACCACTCACTCATACTCAAAATCGCCACAATACGTCCCCTCTATTACATCCTGCTAAAAATCTGGATGCTATTTGGCACTAACGATGCTTGGTTGCGGGGATTAGCTGTCATTTTTGGCTTGGGTAGTGTCTTTCTAATCTACCTGCTCGGTCGTCGTGTTGCTGGAGAGGCAACGGGTCTCATTTCTGCCCTTCTCTTAGCGCTCTCGCCGCTATTCATCAATTTTGCTCAAATGGTACGGATGTACTCGCTGGGGACTTGTTTAGCGATAGGAGGTAGTCTGGCTTTAGCCCATGCCCTTGAGAAACCTACTGCTTCTGCAATGGGGTGTTGGGCAAGTACACGTATTTTAATGTTTCTGACGACACCACTTAATGGCACCCTCCTGCTTCCAGATGTTCTGTTATTTGGGTTGAAGTTTCGCAAACAACGCCGTGTTTTATTAGCCTTCAGCAAGTGGCTGTTACTCGTCATTGTGTTCTGTCTTCCCTCTGCATTTAGTCTCGTTTCTGGAACAACGTCAGCCGTGGGTGGCTGGTTGTCTGAACCTCAACAGGCAGGTTTGGTAGAGATTATCCGCAAGTTGAACCATTTTACGGCTTTTCCTTTCCCTTCCACCTCAAAGCTGATGAGCCTGTTTTACAAGACATATACCTTAATGTTGGCAGGCTTGCTAGCGATCGCACTGTTCAAAAAACACCGTTCAGCACGCCTTCTATGGGTGGCAGCGTGGGCATTTTTGCCTTCAGCGATGCTATACTTGGTTTCCCAAAGATTATGGGTTGACCGTTACATCCTGTTTGTTGCCCCTTATGTACTTATTCTCTTAGCCGCAGGCTTTCTCCGAGTCTGGCGTTTACAGCGAATCCTAGCGATTGGTGTGGTAATAGTTTATGCGATCGCGGTCAGTGGTGGGTTAGTGCGCTACTATACTGTGCAAGACCGCCAAGATTGGCAAGGCATAATGCAGACGATTAGCATTAATGAAAAACCCGGTGACATTATCGTTTTATCGGGAGGATCGGCTTCTGAAAAAGCGCCTCTAGCACTGAGGCATTACTATCAAGGTGCAGCCCCCATCAAGCGTCAACCAGAACTTTGCCCTACGACCAAAATCAAACCGTCAACTGTAGAGAATGCGCTGCGTAGCTTATCACCTTTTCCCTCTCGCCTCTGGCTAGTCTGCGGAGATTTTGACCAAAAGGCGTTTCAAAGGGTTTTCGGAGAGACATTCGACTGGCAAAGCTGGCATCAATTTGCCAATTGGAACTTTTACCGAGAAAACGATTACCTGAACCTTGTTCTAGTAACACCAAAAACCAGTAATTTGGTCGCCCCGCCTATTCATAGCATAAAAGGAAAGTGACAGTAGGCGAACAGACTCTTACTGTCCTATTTAACTGAGCAGTATTGCATCTAATCTTGTATCGAGGACGATTCATGGTCAATCGTTTAACCAGTCGCCCACTTCTTATTGCAGGTTTACTTGTCGTCTTTATTGCGCTTGCGCCCATTGTGGTGCTGTTCAGCCACCCACCCACTTATCTCTCCCCAGCACAACTGCTGACTGATCCGTTTCTACAATTGCCCACTGACACCTCTGTGCGCGTCGTTTGGTTTACAGAATTTGCCGGAACCCGTCATAGTGTAGCTTACGGACAAGGATTAAGACAGGTGGCGATCGCGCATACCACCAAACTCAGTCGCACCCGGGAAGACCAAAAATCCCGTGTTGGTGAGCAAACCGAAGATGCTCAAGTTTACCAGAAACCGACGCTAAGGGATATCTGGCGACATGAAGCCGAGGTAACGAGACTCACTCCAGGTGAACGAGTTCCCTATCAAGTAACCAGCGTGCGGAATGATGGACAAATCGTCAAGAGTAACCCATTTACCTTAGCCGCCGTACCTCCCCCTGATACCCCCCTGAAAATTCTGCTCACCTCAGATCACCAACTCATGCCCATGACAGCCGCTAATTTACAAAAGGTAGCAGAAACTGTGGGTAAAGTGGATGCCATTTTTCTCGCCGGAGACTTAGTAAATATTCCCGATCGCGCTTCCGAATGGTTTGATGATAATCGCGGCGGTGCTTTCTTTCCGGCGCTTCAAGGTCAGGCTAATTATCAACTAGAGAAGAATAACATTACTACCCGCTACACCGGAGGTGAGTTAATTCAACATGCGCCCTTATTTCCCGCCACAGGAAATCACGAGGTTATGGGACGATTTTCCATGGATAGGGGATTAAATGACCAGTTCAATGACCCCATTCCTCGCCAAGTTGCAGCAGAACTATATCAACAAGATTCCGCTCAGTCAAACTCGAATAACCCTCTCATTTGGCTCAAAGAGCATTCCTTTAATACCGACACCTACAACGAAATTTTTACGCTACCGGGAAAAGAGAACTATTATGCCATTACTTTTGGTGATATTCGTCTAATTTCCCTGTATATTACCAACATCTGGAGAACGCCCAGCCTCAAACCCAATGCCAAAGGACGATATCGGGAACGAGAAGCAGATTTAAATAATCCCACAGCTTGGGGATATGGACAGCACATTTTTGAACCGATTAAACCGGGAAGTCCACAGTATAACTGGCTCAAGGCAGAACTCAACAGTCCAGAGTTCCAACAAGCCAAATACAAAATCGTTATGTTTCATCATCCGCCCCATTCCTTAGGAGACAATATTGTCCCACCTTATACTGACCCTGTACAAATTGTGGAACGGGATAGGAATGGAACGATTACGGCGGTGCGGTATGACTATCCCTCCCAAGCTGATTATATTATTCGGGATGTGATTCCCTTACTCGAAACCGCAGGTGTACAACTGGTTTTATATGGACATTCTCATCTCTGGAATCGCTTTGTGAGTCCTCAAGGAATCCATTTTCTGGAATCATCAAATGTGGGGAATACTTATGGGGCTTATCTGGGCGAAAAGCAGCGTAACGTACCAGAGGGGAAAGGATACGCGGCGACGGGTGATCCCAATGGATTAAATCCAGTTATGCCAACCATTGCACCATTGCGAGGGGAAAATAACCAACCCTTACCGTATATTTCCAGTAACGATATCACCGTATTTAGCATCTTAGACACCAGCACAGGAATCGTCAGCAGCTATCGCTTTGATACCAGGGAACCCGACTCAGACATAATCAAGTTTGATCAATTTCAAATCGCCCCGATTCGTAGTGGCGTGACCCTCCTAAAATAGGGCTTTGTTTGTAGTGAGAACTTTAGTTCTTGAACGCCTAGCTGGAGAGGGCTGAAGCCCTCACTACGAAGCAAATCTATCGCACCATTTTAGCTGGGTCAGTCCAGTAGGGTGCGTTCCCGTTCGCGCAGCGTTCCCGTTCGCGCAGCGTTGAGGACATCCACACCCTTGTAAATTTAGATCACCGACAATATGAGCGCACCGCAACAATATGGGCGCAAGCCTTGCGCCCCTACAGATGGATGATACAGATGGATGAACAGATGGATGGACGGATGGGCAGACATACGGGTAAAATAATCCTGCGATCGCCAATTGGTTATGAAATTTAAACCAGATTACCATCATCGCCAGTCGATTCGCCTTAAAGGTTACAATTACGCCCAACCCGGAGCCTATTTTGTCACCCTTTGCACGTACCAACGTCACTGCTGGTTTGGCGAAATTCGCGACGGTCAAATGGGTTTAAATCAAATTGGTAAAATTGTCGCCCAAGAATGGCTGTATTCGGCTCAATTACGCCAAGAAATCCAATTGGATGAATGGATAATTATGCCCAATCATCTCCACGGTATTATCATTATTACTCCATTAGGAGGAAGACCGAATCATCGGATTTACCCTTCTAATTCCCTGCCGTTTTCATTCACCCCCATTGTCACCTGTAGGGGCGCACGGCGTGCGCCCATAAACCCCGGCGTGCGCCCATAAACCCCGGCGTACACCCATAAACCCCGGCGTGCACCCATAAACCCCGGCGTGCACCCATAATGTCGGCGGTTGTCGGCGTTTCCCTTGTCTATCATCACTTGGCGCGATCGCAAATCTATTCTCTTAAATCTACCCCAATGAATCTAGATTTACCCGGGTTTAAGGGTGTCAATCCAGAGCGCAAACCCATCCAGAGCGCAAACCTTGCAGCCGTTTAGGGCGCACGCCGTGCGCCCCTACAATTCTAATCCACCAAATTAGGTGTGCCACGCCGCCATCGTGTGTTAGCCAAGCATTCAAATTGAATCAGCGATTATTTATGCCCGGGCTGGATCAAACATTAAACCGGAATAGCATTACATCGCCTTCTTGCACCACATACTCTTTCCCTTCCGCCCGCACTAATCCTTTGTCCTTCGCCGCATTCATTGAGCCAGACGTTACTAAATCATCATAACCAACCGTTTCCGCCCGAATAAATCCCCGCTCAAAATCAGTATGAATTGTACCTGCTGCTTGGGGGGCTTTCATTCCGGCTGTAATCGTCCAAGCCCGGGTTTCTTTGGGTCCGGTGGTTAAAAAGGTGCGTAATCCTAACAAGTTGTATGTAGCCCGAATTAAGGATTTTAATCCCCCTTCTTCCACCCCTAACGACTCCAAAAAATCGCCCCGTTCATCTTCGGGTAACTCAATTAATTCTGACTCAACTTGGGCTGAAACCACCACAACTTCTGCCGCTTCAGACGTTGCCACTTGGCGCACTTGTTCCACCCATTCATTCCCAGAAGCTAAATCATCTTCTGACACATTCGCCGCATAAATAATCGGTTTCGCACTCAACAATCCTAACGGCTTCACCGCCTCGGCTTCGTCTTCGGTTAAACTAATATTTCGCGCCGATTTACCTTCATTCAATCCCGCGCTCAACTTCTCCAAGGCTTCCAGTTCCAACTGCGCCTCTTTACTGGTTTTCGCCTGCTTGCGGGTGCGTTCCATGCGGCGTTCCACTTGGGCTAAATCCGCTAACGCCAGTTCCAGATTAATCACGTCAATGTCGCGTACTGGATCAACGGAACCGGAAACATGGATAATATTCTCATCATCAAAACAGCGCACTACATGGACAATGGCATCCACTTCCCGGATATTGGCTAAAAATTGGTTACCAAGCCCCTCCCCTTTACTCGCCCCCTTCACCAATCCAGCAATATCGACAAACTCAATCCGAGTTGGCACAATTGCGACAGAGGTGGAAATCTTCCCCAGTACAGACAACCGTTCATCGGGTACAGCGACAACCCCGACATTCGGCTCAATCGTGCAGAAGGGGAAATTCGCCGCATCTGCTTTCGCATTGGCGACGAGGGCGTTAAATAAGGTTGATTTGCCTACGTTGGGCAATCCCACAATTCCGGCTCTTAGCATGTCAGCGCAATTTGGAAACGATTTAAGGAGTTCTAAACGTGGTTAAAATTATCGGTCGTAAACCCTTGGGTACTCAACCAGTCTATGACATTGGCGTCGAGCGCGACCATAATTTTCTGCTCTTCAATGGCTCGGTGGCGTCCAATTGCTTTAACAAGTCCCACTCGACAGCGTATGCCTATGTTACCTATCAGACAGCGTTTCTGAAAGCCAATTATCCGGTGGAGTACATGACAGCGCTGCTAACCGCTAGTAGTGGGAATCAGGATAAGGTGCAGAAGTACATCGCCACCTGTACCACCATGGGCATCGATGTCTTGCAGCCGGATATTAACCGATCGCAGGTTGATTTTACCCCAGTCTCTGGCAAAATCTTATTCGGATTCTCAGCCATCCGGAATTTGGGCGAGGGGGCGATTGAGATTATCCTCCAGAAACGGGAAGCGGGAGGGGATTTTCAGTCGTTAGCCGATTTTTGCGATCGCGTGGATTTGCGGGTGGTGAATCGTCGCGCCTTGGAACCCCTAATTTACTCTGGGGCGTTTGATCGCCTAGAGAAGAATCGCAAACAACTGATTCACGATTTAGAGGTGCTGATTAGTTGGGCGCAAGATCGGGCGAAGGATCGAGAGAGTGGTCAAATCAATATTTTTGATGTCTTAGGAAACACGGATAATAACAACAGTGAGGCGAATGATGCCTGGAAAGCTGCTCCGACAACCCCCAAGGTTGAGGATTTCTCGGCGCAAGAAAAACTCCAGCAAGAAAAAGAATTGCTCGGCTTCTATGTCTCCGATCACCCCCTCAAATCCGTGCGTCTATTCGCCAATCAGGTGCTGACTCCAATTAACCTAAATGAGTTAGCCGATCAAAATAAACGCACCATCCTGAGTGCTATCGTTATGCTGACTGAGGTCAAATTTCACAATACCAAAACAAACGGCGATCGCATGGCATTTGTGCAAATGGAAGATCTCACCAGTCAAGCCGATGGCGTTATTTTTCCGAAAACCTTTGAGCGGATTAGTTCCTTCATTGAAAAAGATGCCCGTCTAATTGTTTGGGGTAAGGCGGATGAACGAGATGAGAAAATTCAGATGATTATCGAAGATGTCGAACCGATTGAAACGGCACAAATGATTATCGTGGAACTGACCCCCCAGCGCGTGGACACAGCCACCCTGAAGCGTCTCCAATCGATTTTGCAAGAACAATCTGGGGAGAGGAAACCGCAGAAAGTGCCAGTTATCGCTAGGGTTGGGGCGTTAAATCAGAGCCAATTTGTGCGCTTTGATCCTAAATACTGGGTACAAGATTATCAAGGTATGGTTGACAGGCTGAAGTCGGCGGGATTTCAAGCTCGCACCAAGGCGTTGGCGGAAAATAAGTAGGGGATGCGATGCGATAAGACAATCTGTAGGGGCGGGTTTAGGAACTAACCTATCGGCACATAACCGATAACAGTTGTCCAAAACCCGCCCTTTCCTAGTGCTAAATTTACAATCTTTTTACAAGCGAAAGAGCCGTCTTTGCCATTCCTTCACAATCTTTCACTTAGGATGATCAACAGATAGCAAATGATTAAGTGGGACAAGCATCATGCCCGAATATCAATGGAAGCTGGCGATTGTCGAACGCAACCTATTGTATTCCAACTGGATAAACTTAATGCCAGAGGCACAAGAGCGAATGTTAGAGGAAGCTGAAGAATTGCTCAGGGACTTACCGCTATTAGATAAGCAACGATTACTAACCTTTTTGGCAAGCCTTAAAAATACCGAAAAACATTTGCATCATAAAATCCAGCAAATTGTTAGCCATCATATCCAAAAAAAATCACACAATATAATCGGGAGAACCTTGCTCTCTAGTCATGCCATATAACGGATAGAATTGGATTGACATCCACCCCAAACCCTGTAGAGACGTAGCACGCTACGTCTCTACTCCGAGTGTCCCAGTTAGCGGTCGAGACTTTTTCGGCACACAGTCCTACACTTGGATGTAAGGAAAGTTTCCTAACCGTCAGTAGTCGCAGAGGGAGTGAAAGACTGTATCCTCAGTCTTACCTATCTCTGGGATTAGTTTGATTAGGGTTATCTACCGTTAACGATTATGTTGTCACCATTTTTCATACTATTCCTCTATGCTTCGCTTTGGGTTTGGTTCTTTGGTGGATTTACGGCTAAAAAACCAGAGAAAAAAAAGACACCCGAAGAACAATTGGGAGAATCGCTGTCTAAATACCTTTCTTCCTTAGACATTCCCAAAAAGAGTTAACCGATTAAGTTGACAATCTCCAATACCTTTAGACAGACCCCACCCTAACCCTCCCCTTGGTCAGGGGAGGGAACTCCAATGGCTTTGGTTTAGGGGGTTAATGTAACAATAGATAGGAGAAAAAACTCACTGGACTTATTATTCAATCAAAATCTAGTTCAACAAGTCGCTGTAGCAAGTCCGCCTCTTTTGTCATTGCCTGACGAATCCGGGCAATCATATAGGAGGCGGTATTCTTGTTGACTCCAATCTTCTTGGCTAACTGACGCACACTGATTCGTTCCAGAGGATTGAGAACCAGATAAATTGCCAAAACCCATTTTTCTAAGTCAACATGAGTTTTGTGAAACAGAGTCCCAACTGTAACGCTATATGAAGTAAAGCATTCGTTACATTGATATCGGCGTTCCTTTTTTAAGCGTCGAGAGTGAGTTGATTGGCAATAGGGGCATTGGGGATACTTACCCCACCGGATTTGTTCCAGACGGGCAAGATAATTATCGTTTTTGTGGCTCATCTTTAGTTCCAAAATCTGATGAACCAAAGATGAACGATACAATTCCAATAAATAAGTGTTTTATGTCATATAATGTTGCAGAAAAATGCCAAGGCGGATTGCCTCGGCACTGAATTGACGCGCTCTACTATTTCTGGGATTGGAGTGGGGAACAATGATGTTCGTTGTACTAAAAAATATTAAAAGATGTCAAATTTTGACTATTTTCCGTTTCCTGTTCCCTTCTCCTTATGCTCAACTTTAATGGTGTCTGACGACTTAACGTAAGGTATTTAGCCAAGCCATATCATCTTCATTCAAGCCGGGTTCGGTAGCGTCGGTTGTGTATTACTGGTAAGTTTTGAGGGGTGTAGGGGCGGGTTTCACTACTATCGTCTCTTTTTGACCCAGATGCAACAAAACCCGCCCCGATTAATCCTTCGCTTTGCTCTAAGACATGGCGCGTGACCCTTCACTTCGGAAAGAGGACATGGTTTTGATTTAAATTTGGCTTTCTTTGACTAACTCCTCGGCTGTATTGGCGAGTTTTCTGGCTAAGGTCGAATCACCTTGTTTATCAGCAATAACTGCCATGGCTTGAAGAACCTCCGCATTCGTAACGCCGCGTTCCTGCATTGCTTGTACTTCATTTTCCAGGTCTTGGGTAGAGGGTTTAATTGTTTTTTTTGGTTCGGTCAAGGGTTATCTCCTAATCACTTATAAATCTGTTCACCGCATATCATAGCCAAACAGATTCGGATTAACCTCTCCTAATTCCAAATCCTCTAAGCCATACTCGACCCAGCGCCGATCCACCATAGCCGCAACATCAGCATCGGATTCCAATGGTTCGCCCCATTCGTGTTCAGTTTCGGGAGGAATTTTAGTTGTTGCATCAATCCCCATGCGTCCGCCTAAACCAATCTTTTCACTGGCAAAATCTAAGCTATCAAAGGGCGTATTGGGCAGAATAAAGACATCTCGCGTCGGGTCTACTTTGGAACTAATTGCCCACACCACTTGACGCGGATCACGGATATTAATATCTTTATCCACAACAATTACAAACTTGGTGTAGGTAAATTGGGGTAACGCACTCCAAAACGCTAAAGCCGCCCGTCTCGCTTGTCCAGGATAGGCTTTATCAATGGAAATAATCGCAGCTTTGTAACTGAGGGCTTCCATGGGGAGGAAGAAGTCCACAATCTCGGAGACCTGTTGGCGTAAAATTGGCGTATAAATCCGATTGAGTGCGATCGCCATCATTGCTTCTTCCTTGGGGGGACGCCCACTGAAGGTGGTAAGATAGATGGGGTTTTGGCGATGGGTCATGCAGTGGAAGTGAATCACTGGGGAATCTTCGACGCCGCCGTAATACCCCATGTGATCACCAAAGGGTCCATCAGGTAATACCTCCCCTGGTGTGATTGTCCCTTCTAAGACAAACTCGGAGTCAGCCGGGACTTGTAAATCTAACGTCTTGCACTTTGCCAGTTGCACCCCAGAACCACCGTAAAGTCCCGCAAACAGCCATTCGGAAAGGTCTACGGGAATCGGCGTAGCGGCTGCCATAATAATTAAGGGGTCAACCCCAAGTGCGATCGCAATTTCTAGTTTCTTGCCATTTTGCGCCGCTTTGCGTAAGTGTCTCGCCCCACCCCGTACCGATAACCAATGAACACTCATGGTAGTCCGGGATTGCAGTTGCAGACGGTACACACCCACATTAGGAGTACCCGTTTCACAGTCTTTGGTAATCACCAACCCCAAGGTAATAATTTTGCCCGCATCCCCTGGATAAGGACGAATTAAGGGCAGTTGATTTAAATCTAGGGCGTCTCCTTCCACCACCACTTGCTGACAGGCGGGAAAAAAATCGCGTCCCGGTTTGGCTTTGACGACATCAAATAAAATCTTGCCAAACTCCACCGCCTGGGAAATTTTCTTCGGTGGTTTCGGCTGTTGCAGCATTCCCAGCTTTTTCCCCAATGTTTCCAACTCTTGGGGATGTTCCATATTCATCGCCCAACACACCCGTTCCTCGGTTCCCATCAAGTTGATGGCGACGGGAAATGATGAACCCTTGACATTCTCAAATAATAGTCCAGGTCCGCCTGCTTGTAGCATCCGATTGGATATCTCGGCAATTTCTAAATCCGGGTCAACCAACGCCGTAATCCGACGCAACTGTCCCCGTTCCTCTAAAAGCTGGATGAATGTCCGCAGATCTCTCGCCATAGTTAAGATGTGTAAAGCTTTTTCTTTCTTTTATTATGGATGCATACGCCATTCTCTGTACTACTTTGTGATATGTCCGATCCGTCCAGCGTGCCATTGGCAACTGATACAGTGACTATTGATCAAATTTGCGATCGCGTTTACCAAATCGTCCTGGATATCCAACAGCAGCATCCGGAACTCCTCAAACAAAAGTATAGGACGACTCCTTGGCACACCTCCCACAATCAGTCTGTCTTGATCACGAAGCTAAAAGCTAGACTGACTCAAGCTGAGGACAAGGAAGCCAAACTGATAAACCTACGGCGTTTCTTGGAAATCTTACTCCTTCCCAGCTATTTTACCCAACCCAGTTTTGCTGAATTGACTCAAACTCTACAATCCTTAATTCCCCAAACGTCCCCATCCTCGTCGCCGGAATTGGTCAGTTCAGATAGTTCTGAATCTGTCTCATCTCCGGCTTCAGTGACTAATCCTTCCCCCGGTATTGCCATTCTTTTACTCGACGCCGAAAACCTAAAACTGGATATCAAAACGGAAAAATTCCTAGGGAAACTCTGTACCTATCCGATTCAAATTAAAGTTGCCTTTGCCAATTGGCGCAGCCTTGGCAAAAAAGACGCAGAATTCCACAGTCGTGGATATGAATTGATTCACGTCCCACCGGGTAAAGATAGTGCCGATATGAAAATGGCAACGGTGGGAGCATCAATTTTCATCCATTATCCCAATGCAAGGGAAATATTGGTTTGCTCCTCAGATGGCGGGATGACTCATCTTTATAATACGCTGCAAACCCATGGATTTACCGTCTATTTAGTTCGCAAACAAGGGGATACTATCACCGTTTTAAATAGTGACACCAACCAAACTAAACGGCATTCCCTGAATCCGCCCCCGGAAATCCCTGGTCTAGAAGAATTTATTAATCAAATCAAAGCAATTATTAGACTTGAACAAACTCGCACCGGGAATCTTTGGGTGAAACTGTCTCAGGTTTCCACTTTATTTTGCAGCCATCACCAGACCCGGATCAGTCACTTAGTTTCATTTTACTGTCCTGGCAAAACCGTTCAAGATTTTTTTCGCGATTATCCGAAGGAGTTTGTGTTACATGATTTACCGGAACCGTCAGGGTTATATGTAACCTTGTTTGAAATGAATACTTCAGTTATCGCTCCTAATCCGAGTGCCTTGCCTGAATCTACAGATTTAGATAGTTCTTTACATACAACGATTGAATCAAAAGTTGAGTTAGAACAAGAGTTAGCTAGAATTGTCAAAAGACTCATGGCGGCTTCAGGTCAAACCTATGTTCCTATTTCTAATGTAGGCAGTGAATTCTGCAAACAGCATAAGCAAGGAATTACTCAGGTACTTAAAGGTTTAAACATCAGCGCTAAATTCGTAACTTTTTTAAAGAGCTGTCATTCATTGAATCTAAAAAAAACAGGAAAAGAACATAAAGTTACAATTTGTAATTTGACAGTGAAATAAACTCAAAAGCACATTAAATCAACTCCAGGCTCGATCGCGAAAGACTTAAACTGAAGATAAATCTACTACCCGAGTCCGTCGGGAATCTAATTCCTTACCTGTTGGACAATAGGTCTGTACCGTTATAAGATAAAAGTTACCAGGGTTCATTGTGCGGAATTAGTCTGAGATTTAAAATGACAAGAGTCTATGATTTATTAATCCAAGGCGGTTTCGTCATGCTGCCCCTGCTGGGATTATCTATACTAACGATATCATGTGGGCTAGACCGTGCTTGGTTTTGGTTTAGATTATTAAGCCAAGAAGCGACCCTGGTTAACGATGTGCTAGAGGCAGCACAGTCGAATTTAGAACAGGCTAAAGACATCGCTGAATCGGCTCAAAAGTTGCCCATTGGTCGCTTTCTCTATGCACCCCTCAAGCTGAAACAGCCAACACCAGAAACCTTTCGTTTAGCCATGGAAGCTGCCGGTGATAAAGAATTGATCAAAATGCGAAAAGGTGAAAAACTCCTGGAAACTATTGTAGCGGTTGCGCCTCTATTGGGTCTATTGGGAACGGTTACGGGTTTAATTAGTACATTCAATAACCTAAAAATTGGTGGAGGTGGGACAACCGTTGAGGCGACAAAAGTAGCTGGAGGTATTGGTGAAGCGCTAATTACTACAGCAGCGGGTATGATTGTGGCAATTATTGCGCTTTTAATTCTCCGAACTATCGTCACGTTACACTCCCAGCAAATGGATTACTTTGCAGAGGTGGGAAGTGAATTAGAACTTATTTATCGCCAGGTTTGGTATGAACCCCCCCTCACCCTCTCACCCTCTCACCCCCTCACCCCCTCACCCCATCTCCCTGGAAACCCTGACGACTAGCAGGGTATTGCTGATTTTTATCTCCCCACGCTAAATTTCATCAAAACTTTACTTAAAGCGCCAGGTTGAAGGTGTGATGCTTTACATAACTTTAGTTAGGGTATTGAATGAAAGCCAAGTTGTGAGTATTTAGGGCTTGGCATCAACAAGGAACTAACGCAGGAAACAGGGTGTAGTCAAGATGTGTAGCCTTCAACACAGTCAAGATAAAGAAATGCGTAAGTTCTGGACAAGTTTTTGTAAAGATTGCTGAAATCAAGGTAATCGCACTGAATGTACCAGTAGGGATTGAGCCGCTAACAGTGATGGTACTGCTCGAAACACCAATCTTCGAGCCAGAAGGCAAAACCTCAACCACCGATCGCAGGAGCCTAAAACCGATGAATAGGCATAAGCAGTGGAAAAAGGCATGTTTCAAAGTGACGACTTGGGTTTTATCTGAGATCGTCTTAAATGTGTTGGGATTAGATGATTTGGCTGACTATAGTGAATTTATTTTTGATCCAGAGGTGATCGTCTCTCAGCATAATGCTGTAATTCTGGTGGCTCCTCCTCACCCGCCAGAAGTTGAGCAAGATTCACTGTTTGGTCAAACAATCTGCGATCGCGTTGAAATAGTGTAAGTCTTATGTCTTATGTCATTCGTCATTCGTCTTATGTCTTATGTCTTATGTAACAACCTGAAAGTCAAAGTAGAGACGCGCCATGGCGCGTCTCTACCTCAAGGCATTTGATCTGCCAATTCTGCCCTAATACCGCAACAGCCGCCACATAATCCGATGCTGGGATCAGGGGAAAAAGTGACCAATGAGACGCCGCGTTAGAGTCTCCCGCAATACTCAACAGTTTAGCCGCTTCTCCTGGCATCAGAGATACCTCAATCTCTGACAACTTGGCTAACCCATCACCGGTTGCTTTTAAATAGGCTTCTTTGCGTGTCCAACCGTTGAAAAATGCGAGTTGTTGTTGATCCCCAGCCAGAGTCTGAATTGCTGCATATTCTCTTGGCGTAAAGAAACGTTGTGCGAGTTTCTCTGCATCAGGCATCGGACGCCGATATTCGAGATCGATCCCTAGTTTCAGGGTTGAGGATAGAGCATACAAGGCTAATCCATGAGAATGAGACAGATTAAAGCCCAGTGTTTGATTAGGGTTGCTGGTTGCCAGAGTGGGTTTGCCACGGGGACTATAGTCAAACTGGATTTGATCGGGCGGTTGGTTTAAATAGCGACCTAAGATTGTCCGTAAAATTCCCCGACCTGCAATAAAATGGTTGCGATCGCGCTCAAAGTAGAATCGCTTTGCCCGTTGCTGTTCATCCGGGGAAAGGAGTTGTGCTAATCTCTCGATCTGTGCGATCGGTTGATTTAGATCCGCCCGCCAGACATGAATCTCTTGAGCGGAGAGGACTAAAGTAGAGGGTGGAGGATGCCAAAGAGCTTTCCCAATCGTCATCACCTACACCAAGCGGAAAATAAACGGATAGCGGTAGGGTTGGTTGGGATCATCCAGAACCTTAATCAGAGCAATAATCGGCATGATCAGACTAACGATGCCTAAAATAGCCAGTAAGAAGAAGCCAATGATGACAGCGATTAGCAGGATCGAAACAAAAGCATAGATATAAAGGTTAATGTGAAAATTGAGGGCTTCTTTGGCATTTGCCTTGACAATCGGATCATCCGTCACGAACAAAATTACAATGGGGATCGCCACAGAAATAACAACTGAACTCAAAAAGATTGAGCCATGGCATAGCGCGGATAAAAGCTTGCGTTGATCGAGATCATGCTGATTACTCATCTGTAACTCCTAGTATTCACTCTGGTTCAGTGACAGGTGGTTGTTCATCCGCAGGTTTTGACACCTCCAGGGGAGCAATCACGGTTAATCCCTGGGGAATACATTCAATCGTGACTGGAGTGGTGCCAATAATTTCCCCATCAACAACCACTTTTTGGGGAGGATTGGTACTTACCTTAATTTGTCCCGTCCGTAAACAAATTGTATCCTCTCGACGGGCGGCTCTCCGCATTAATGCAGCACCGAGTAAATCCACGATCGCATCCATGGCTTCGATTTTGGTGTTTTGGGTGTTAATCGTGACTTCCAATAACCCATCATTGGCAATCACTTGTCCCATTCCCTGTGCCATCAAAGAGGTTGGTGGTGCTGCGTTGGCGATGGTGATGGCGGCGGCTTGACATTGACTGGTAATCCCGGCAATCTCTAATTCTGTCTCAAACACACTATGTTCGTTGAGTTGCTGCATCCCTGCCAAAATATACGCTAAGACACCTAAGCGTTTTTTCGTCTCTCGATCCGCTCGTTCTACGGTTTCGGCTTCAAAGCCAATCCCTGTGAGCAAAATCATCGGATGCTGATTGCACCGTGCGGCATCAATCACCCGAGTAATGCCTGATAAAATCAGTTCACAGGCGGCGCGAAGATTTGTGGGAATCCCTAACGCCACTGCAAACGCATTAGCGGTTCCTCTGGCGATAATCCCCAAGGGAATCTCGCTACCAATTAAAGCACCCGCGACAGCCGAGACGGTGCCATCTCCACCGGAGGCGATAATCAGATCGGCACCCGATGCGATCGCCTCTTGCGCCAACTCTACCGAAGAGCGATCGGGCGTCGTTAGGTGAATATCTAGATGCAATTGGGGTTTTAAAAGCTGCTGAATCAGCGTTAAATCCTTCTCGGCGTTGCCTTGACCCGAAACAGGGTTAAAAATTAGGTAAGCAAAGCGATTTTTGGCAAAATTGGCGATAATGGCTTCAGCCGTGGCAAGATTAGTAGCCAGAGGGACATTGTGAACATTACAGATGCGTAACAATGCCTGAATGTCCGGTTCATGGGGTTGAGCGTAAAGGGGATCGATGAGAAAAATCACCGCAACCACCTGACTTGTAGCCACTTCCGCCGCGATTTGGGCATCTCCGCCCAAAGGACCGGATAATAGACACTCAACCTCTAACTTACTCCGGTCGTGAATGCGTTGTCCGGTGGTTCCGGTGGCGATTAAGCGGTAACGGGAGAGGATGGGGGTGTATTGTTTGGCAAAGTTAGCAATATCGTCTTTTTTGCGATCGTGGGCAATTAAGGCAATGGTTGGGGACATGATGGAACGGGGAAATTCTTATTTTAATTTAAATCTCACTGACTTAAGCGGGTTTTGTAGTAGGCACTTTAGTGCCAGAAGCGAAGACAGCGCTGACTACAAACAGTCAGATGAGTCTATCGGGGGAATCAGCCGCACTCGATTTGACTTTACGCTGTTAGGCATCATACAGTCTTATCCAGCCAAATACGATTCGATTTCGTGTGAAAGTCCAATCGAGGAACTCTTATGCTTAGAAAAGTTATTGACTCGGATCAAAATACGCTTTATGGGGTTTATTATACGGTTTATGGGTCACTGGCTGGTGATGATCAATTAGTTAAATCATACCTCTGGGCAGGTCCTTATGATGATATGAAGGCAGCCATAAATAAAGCTCAAGAGTTGAGACATTCCCATCAAGAGGATGTATCTTTTCTTGTGAAAAAGTATGTTGAGTGAAAGACTCAGACAGTAACGTCTCAGATGGCGATAATCAGGGGTAAGTCCTGGAAACTTGTCAAATTATAGGTCATACAAGTCCTTAAACCAAGTCATAAACAGTTGAGCTTGGGGATGTTGGGGATTCAAAATACGCTCCATGATAGCGTTATGCAATTGTCGTCCGGGTGGATTTTGCCATGCTAACCAGGTGTAGATATTCGCTTTATCCAAATGAGCATCTATAAAGGGTGCGTCTCTATGTTTGGCTTCTGTTACAACGTCTTGGGCGTATTGCCAAAATGGTTCACTCTCATCGGGTATCATGTAGGCTAAAAATGTCTCTAGCATTCCGCACTTTTGGTTATCGGGCATAATCCAGACGCCAAACTTTATTCCATTTGTACTATGGATTAATCCAGTTTTTGGCAATTGTTCCGGAAAGTTAGGCATACTTTTTAAGCAGGCGTTTCTGATACTGTCCCAGCGTGCAGATAAATTATCATCCGCATCCACGATTAACCCTAATGTTGTCAATTCTGACGCTTTCAGTTCTGTGGAGATTACATCTGCATCAATAAATTTATCACTTCCAAAGGAGTCGATGTAGGGGACTTTTTCCCCTATGTCTATCCAAGGAATTCCATTAGCTTCAATTAGCTCTGGTATAACTCGTTTGTCCTGATCTCCCTCTACAATAAGCTTCTTCGGATAATACTTGCTTGCCATTTCTTTGCTTGCCATTTCTAACGTACCTCAATCCCTCGTTGAGCCGCAATGACAATCTCACGTTCAGTGAAAACGACACCTGTTTCTTTCCCCGGTTCTATTCGTTGAATTGTAATTCCATCCTCAGTGTCTTGTTCCTGACTGGCAATGCTAGCCAAGCTAGTCCAACAATCACTATTGTGAGTCGTCGCGAAAACTTGAACATTGAGTTTTTTGGCTGTTTCCAAAATAAGTTTCCACATATCCTCCATCGCGGTGAAATGAAGTCCGGTATCAATTTCATCAACTAGCAATACTCCACCTTTAGCAGATACCGTTGATAATGCTAGACCCAACATCCGCCATATTCCATCCCCCATACTTCCAATTGGAACGCGCTGATCACTGTCAGCAAGACGCACGACAAATCCACCACGAGACTCTGAAGTTCTGCGGCTTTCATATTCATATGTAATAGAAGCAATGCGCTCAATTTTGGGTTCAATCGTCTGAAGTGCTTTATAGACAAGCATTTCATCGGCTGTTAGAACTACTTGATCAAATAGCTCTATCATGTTTTTGGTTGTTAAAGATGATGATGTGATATATTGATTTATTGCTGCATTTTTTGATTGCTTACCTCTAAATCGCCATCGACGAATATAATCTTCAGATAGTCCTCCATTAGATGACAAAATGTGTTTCCAATTCTCTGGCTTATTGCCATCAGTCCACAAAATTTTAAACCCAAGTTCTATTAAGTTATCTGAAAATTCTTCAACGACACTGGTAGATTCATCAGACTCAATCTCCGAATCTGCCTTGGAATTAATCGATTGTTTGACTATAGATACGAACAGTTTATTTTCAATATTATCATTTGAAGCCAATATTAAAAATTCACTGCCTAATTCAATTTCATGACCGTGAAAAAGATGACAGATATCAAGTTCACGCTCTCTTCTAATATCATCACTCCAACAATATTCACCTCTGTTCGTCAGAGCTTCAAGTAATGGTTCAGGATTACCCTTGGAGCATAGAAGTTGAATGGCTTCTAGTATTGACGTCTTCCCACTGTTGTTTTTGCCAACAAGCAAGTTAACTCTACCTAGCTGCTGAAGCTCAAAATGTTTGAAACAGCGAAAATTTTTTATCGTCAGATTTTTTAACATATCTCATTTCCTCCGGTGCTTCTTGACAAATAAGCTTGAATGGGTTGTAAGAGGATTGCCAAAATCTTATCGACTTCCTTAATATAGTATTCTAACTGATCAATCAATACGGTACGTTCCTCTAAGACCAAAAATCGCCAAGCTGTCCCTGTTGTTACAGCACCATAAATTTTATCAATTTCATTTCCGGCTCTTTGATTAAATATCTGGGCGGCGACCATTTCGGCAATACATTGACCAAATCCTGATTTAATTTTTTCATTTTTGGCTTCGGCAATCGTAATTACTGGAGCGTTAACAGTTCTGTTCTAACGTGTCATTCTGAGCGAAGCGAAGAATCTGGATAGATGCTTCGTTTCGTTCCTCCGCTTCGCTCCGGACTCCACTCAGCATGACAGATGAACTCTATAACGAAGGACAAAGGACAAAGGACCAATGACCAATGACCAATGACCAATGACCAATGACAAATCATCGCTGATCTAATTGACGGGAACCAAATAAGGCTTCTCGTGCTTTTTTATCCATGTTGCTGACCCGTTTTTCACTCAAAAGTGCTAACCCACGCTGTACCGCAGGTCGCTGGTTAATTGCATCGCGAGAAATTGTTTAATCGGTTGGGTTCCCTTTTTGAGGTTACAGGGTTGACAAGCCAAACATAGGTTAGAAACCCGATTGCTGCCGCCCTTGGATTTGGGGTGGATATGTTCCACCTGTAAGGGAACGTCAGAAGCTCCACAGTAAGCACATTGGCGATTCCATTTGGTCAATAGATACTCCCGGACTTCGTAACCCAAAAGTTCTCCTTGTTGATACTCGATACCAGCTATTTCCGGGTGATTGAGTCGCTGAGTATCGAACCGTACCCGTTCCATTGAAATAAAAGAAATTGGAGCCAACTTTCTCAACAGGATTTTTCACCTCAATTTTCATAATAATGGTGAAGGGATAACGCTTCCACACGGCGGCTCTGCCGGAAGAAAGTAGCTTTCTCGCTTTGGCGGGATGACAAGTTCCCAGACGTTCCACCGGAACGTCTCTACTAGGAAAGTTGCTCAATTGATAGCTAGATGGTACCTTTTTGCCCCATGATATATTCACAAAAATTTTACATTTTAATGTTAAGCAAGTTTTGCTTTTTTTGAGTTATTTATTATTAGTTCGTTAATGAAGTTAATTTTTGTTAATTTTTAGGTTTAATAATTTATAATTTATGCTAGATTGAACATATCAATATAGGTCTGCCGTAGAGAAGTAAAACTTTATTGTAATAATTTTAAACGCAAAATTAACATGAAAAATTTATGTTAGTTGGAGACAGATATATGAATAATCAAGTTAAAGAAAAACTCCAAAAAGAAATACAGGATTTGCGCGATCGCTTACACCGGGCTGAGGTGGAGTTGCTGGCGCTCAACCCAGACGCTGTGCCAGGTGTGGGACTTGACCCTCCAGCCATGAGGGAGATTGAACGGCAAACTCAGCCATCTATCCAGGCGCAAGCCGCCCTACAAGAAAGCGAAGAACGATTCCGCAATGCCTTTGACTATGCGAGGATTGGCATGGCATTGGTTCATGTAGACGGGCGTTTCATGAAAGTTAATCAAAGCCTCTGTCAGATGATCGGTTATTCGGAATCTGAATTACTCGCTACCACCTTTCAGGCGATTACCCATCCCGACGATGTAGCCGCCGATGTCACCTTGGCAAAACGGTTACTCGCGGGTGAAATTCGCTTCTATCAAATGGAAAAACGCTATATCCACAAACAGGGGCAGATCGTCTGGATTCTGTTAAGTTGTTCTTTGGTGCGTGATTCCCAGAATCAACCGCTCTACTTTATCACTCAGATTCAAGATATTAGCGATCGCAAATCCACCGAAGATCAATTACGTCAACATCAGCAACATCTGCAATATCTCCTCACCTCCAGCCCTGCTGTGATTTTTAGCACCCAGCCTAATCCAAATTATAAGCTGACCTATATTAGTGAAAATGTCGCGAATATTCTGGGTTACGTCGCACAGGAATTTTTGAACGGGGCTAATTTCTGGCTCAATCATATTCATCCTGAGGATATTAACTTGATTCTCCAGGAATTACCCCAACGGTTAAAGCGGGGGAATTACTCCTTTGAATACCGTTTCCGCCATGAGGATGGAACCTATCGCTGGCTTTTGGATGAAGGGAAGTTAATTCGGGATGAAACGGGTCAACCTATTGAGGTTGTTGGGTATTTCGTGGATATCAGCGATCGCAAACAAGCGGAGTTAGCCCTAAGTCGCAGTCGAGAACTCAAAGAAGCGATTTTCAATGAATCCACTGATGCCCTATTTTTAGTTGATCCAGAGACGGGACTGACGATTGACTGTAATCAACCTGCTGTTTATTTGTTTGAAGCTGCTAGGGAAGATGAACTGATTAATATTGAAGGACATACTCTACAAAAATGCAAATTTACGTCCGCAGAATTAGACAAAATCAATCAAATGATTAATCAATATGGTATTTGGAGTAAAGAAGTTGAATATATTACTAAAAAAGGAAAACAGTTTTGGGGCAACTTAGCGGTAAAGCGAATTCATATTGCTGATACAGCTATTAATTTAGTTCGGGTTACTGATATCACAGATCGCAAGCAAACAGAAAAAGAGCTAAAACTACAGGCTGTGATTACTCGAAACATGGCAGAAGGCATTTGTTTGGTTCGTGCGACTGACGGGATGATCGTTTATGCTAATCCCAAGTTTGAGCAGATGTTTGGTTATGAAATCGGTGAACTAAACAACCAACCGGTGACGATTGTTAACTATAAAGATGATGAAGTTGACGCCGATCAAGCTCGACAGCTGATTACTCAAAAAATTATGAAAAATGGGGAATATACTTACCAAATCCATAACGTGAAGAAAGATGGAACTCCCTTCTGGTGTCAAGCGACAACGTCTCGTTTTGAGCATCCCGACTATGGCACTGTCATGGTTGCTGTTCAACAAGATATTACCGTGCAAAAGCAAACTCAAGATCAACTTAAAGCCTCCCTCCAAGAAAAAGAGGTCTTGCTCAAGGAAATTCATCACCGGGTTAAAAATAATTTGCAAATTGTCAGTAGTCTGTTGCAAATGCAGTCGCGGCGGACTAAAGATAAAGACGTGGCGTTAGTCTTGCAAGACAGTCAAAATCGCATTGCTTCCATTGCCCTAGTGCATGAAAAGTTATATCGGTCTGAAAATTTAGCTCAGATTGATTTTGCCCAATATGTTCCCGATTTAATCACTCATTTATTTGATTCTTATAACATCAGTTCCAGTCGAGTTAGAATTTCCTATCAGGTTGAGGAGATTGCTCTCGCTATTGACACGGCGATTCCCTGTGGCTTAATTTTAAATGAATTGGTGTCTAATGCCCTAAAATATGCTTTTCCAGAGCATCAGAAGGGAGAAATCAAGATTAAATTTCAACGAAATTTGGAGAATAACTCACTGACCCTGCTTGTCCAGGATAACGGTGTAGGAATTCCCAAATCCTTTGATATTGAAACAACCACTTCATTAGGTTTGACGCTAGTTTTGGGATTAGTCGATCAAATCGATGGAACCTTAGACCTAAATTGTGATTCGGGAACAGAATTTACCATCACCTTTAACCATAAACTCAGAATTCGATAATGTATAGAACCAAGGATCATCCAATTATGTATACTAAACCACCGCCTAACTTAAAACAAACAATGAAAATTCTCGTCGTTGAAGATGAGAGAATTATCGCGATTAATCTAAAAGAGAGCTTAGAATCCCTCGGTTATACCGTACCCGCAATCGCAGCGTCGGGAGAAAAAGCAATTGAAAAAGCCACTGAGTTTCGTCCCGATTTAGTGTTGATGGATATTTGGCTAAAAGGGGCTATCGATGGGATTGAAGCGGCGCAGCAAATCTGGGATCGCCTAAAAATTCCCACAATTTATGTCACCGGACATTCAGATCAAAGTACGGTGGAACGGGCAAAAATCACTGCTCCCTTTGGCTATATCCTCAAACCCGTTAAAGAACAAGCGCTTTACGTAGCGATTGAAACCGCACTCCAGCGATATGAACGAGAACAATTACTCAGCGCCATTCTTCGAGGGATTGGAGATGGGGTGATTGTTACCGATAAAGACTGTCGGGTTCAGTTTCTGAATCAGGTGGCGGAATCGTTAACCGGTTGGCAATTAGCGGAAGCCAGGGATCGGGAATTAACGGAGGTTTTTAATATTGTCGATGAGCAAACCCAGCAACCTGTCGGCGATGTCCTCACCAATGTCTTGGAACAAGAGACAATTATTTATTTAGAAGAGCAAATTTTGTTGATCCCTAAGCAAGGAAAGCCGATCCCTATTGCTGATAGCATTGCTCCGATTAAAAATAACGACGGTGCGATCGCGGGAGCAGTTTTAGTGTTTCGAGATGCGACGCAACAGCGTTTAGCCCAGGAACAGAATCGCGCCCTGGAACGCGCCCGCCAATTAGAGTATGATCTGGCAGAACTCCAATGTTTGGATCTGTTCCACGATGACAGTTTAAGTACAGCGTCATTAGAATTGCCCACGTCTCCAGCGAAGATAAAAATGGCAGTTCGGATTCTGGAAACTATTTTAGATCAACAGAGTTTATTAAGTTCACAAGTCCGTTCTAATTCCATAGTGATTGCTCGTTATTGGCGGATTGTCCAGGAGCAGTGTAATCAGAAACTGAAGCTGGTTAACGATTTGCTGGATATCCGTGCGATTGAGACAGAAGTTTATCCCTTACAATTAACGTGGATTCAATTCCCCGATTGGATTCCTGAGTTGATGCAACCGTTTGCAGCCTGGGCACAATTTCAACAGCAACGATTGCATATTGATATTGATCCGAATTTACCCCCCTTGGTTTCTGATCAGTTGAGTTTGACTCGGATTTTGACCGAATTACTAAATAATGCATTTAAATACACGCCAGCAGGGGAGAATATTGGGGTAACAGTGCGGGTTGGGGAAGATGGCAATGTAGAGACGTTGCATGCAACGTCTCTACGTCAGGGGAACAGGTTTTGTACTGTCGAGATTCAGGTGAGTAATTCTGGGGTAGAAATTCCCCCGGATGAACAAGAGAAAATTTTTAAGCCATTCTATCGCATTCCGAGTTCCTATTTTTGGAACCAAGGAGGAACAGGTTTAGGATTGACAATGGTGAAAACCTTAGTGCATCGACTCCAGGGCGAGATGGAGGTGATGAGCGATCGCGACGGGACAATGTTCACAATTTTTATTCCAAGTTTACAATCCCAGGGGACGGAGGTGGAGCATGATCATGATCAGTGAAATTTGTTTATCTGAAACTGACATAGCAACAATGGCTCGAATTCTGGTTGTGGAAGATGAGAGAATTATTGCACTGAACCTGAAGGAAAATTTAGAAGCTTTGGGTTACGGCGTTGTCGGAATTGCCGCCTCTGGAGAAAAAGCTGTAAAGAAAGCCTTGGCACTGCATCCTGATTTAGTGCTAATGGATATCTGGTTACAGGGAGACATGGATGGGATTTGTGCGGCACAACAGATTTGGGATGAGTTACAAATTCCGGTGATTTATTTAACCGGACATTCCGATAAAATTACGTTGGAACGGGCAAAAGTAACCGCACCCTTTGGTTACATTCTCAAACCCGTGAATGAACGGCAATTATCCGTTGCGATTGAAATTGCCTTGCAGCGCTATGAACGGGAGCAGTTTTTGAGTGCGGTGCTACGGGGAATTGGGGATGGAGTAGTTTTGGTAGACAAAGATTGTCGGATTCAGTTTATGAATCGGGTGGCAGAAACTCTAACTGAGTGGCAATTTACAGACGCCAAAAATCGGGAGTTAACGGATGTATTTAAACTCATTGATGTCCAAAGCCAGCAGCCTGTTAATAACCCGGTGACTCTGGCGTTAGAACAGGATAAAATTGTCTATCTTACCGATGATATTGTCTTGATAACCAAGACGGGTCAACCCCTACCGATCGCAAACAGCGCCGCGCCGATTCGGGATAAGCAGGGAAACCTCGCGGGGGTGGTAATGGTGTTCCAAGATATACGCGATCGCAAGCAAGCCGAAGCCGCCTTGCGCCAACAGTTAGAAAAGGAACAACAACTCAATCAGTTTCAACGGCAATTTATTCACACCGTTTCCCATGAATATCGCACACCGCTCTCGATTATTCAAGCCTCAACCTTCCTCATCGAAGCCAATGGTTCATCGGTGCAATCTGGAAATAACCTGGTGAATTGCCAGCGCATTAAACAGGCGGTTAAATATATGGTGGGATTGCTGGAAGATGTATTAACCTTTGGGCAAGCTGAAGCCGGTCAACTTATACTTGATCCGGTTCCCTTGGATTTAAACCTCTTCTGTCAACAGCTTATTGAAGAATACCGCTTAATTGCTGGCGAACAAGCAGAAATAAAATGGATCAGTTGCGGTAAAGGTCAAATGGCTTATCTGGACAAAAAATTACTGCAACTGATCGTGCGGAATGTACTTACCAACGCCTTGAAATATTCTTCCGAAAAAAGTCCCGTTTATCTGACATTGAGCTGTGAAACTGATAGGCTAAAAGTAGAGGTAAAAGACAATGGTATTGGGATTCCGCCAGAGGATCAACCCCATATATTCAATCCATTCCGCCGCGCCAGCAATGCTGGGACTATCCGAGGTTCAGGTATGGGATTAGCGATTGTTAAGAAAGCTGTTGATTTACATGGGGGAACAATAGCCTTTGAGAGCGCCTTGGGGGTTGGGACAACGTTTACCGTTACATTACCATTTCCCAAAACCCATGTCTGTCCACTACTTTGATTCTCGTTTAAAACTGGATCAAAATAGTACATTAAGGCTACTGAATTGTCCCTAGATTTAATGTTGAATTATTTTCTCTAGCTAGTTGAAATAACTAGATTATCGTCTTTTCAGGATTTTTGTGATGAAAAAATTATCAAAACTATTTTCTCGGAAACTGATTCAAATCCTCATCGTTGAAGATGAGCGAATTATCGCCATAAACCTGAAAGAACAGTTAGAAGCTTTTGGGTATTGTGTTTGCGCGATCGCGACATCGGGAGAGAAGGCAGTGGAAATGGCAACAAAATTCCGTCCTGACTTAGTGTTAATGGACATTTGCCTCCAGGGGGATATAGATGGTGTTGAAGCCGCACAGGTTATTTGGGAACGTCTTTCCATTCCGGTGATTTATGCCACCGGACATTCTGATCTGAGTACATTGGAACGAGTCAAACTTTCTTCTCCCTTTGGTTACATTTTAAAACCTATCAAAGAACGAGAATTATTTGTAGCGATTGATATTGCCTTACATCGCTATTCTCGCGAACAACTACTCACCACGATTCTTCGCGAAATGGGGGATGGTGTGATTGTCACGGATACTCAATGTCGCATCCGTTTTCTCAACGAAGTGGCACAAACCTTTACAGGCTGGCAGTTTTCTGAGGCAATTGATCGAGAGTTAACTGAGGTTTTTCAAATCGTTGATCAAACCACGAGACAACCCGTAAACCTTCCGTTAAGAACAGCAATTGAAACCAATTTTGCGTTTTCCATACCTAAACATAGTCTCTTAATTTCCCAGCCAAGTAAAATAATTCCCCTGGGTGGCAGTGTGACGCCAATTCATAATAAGCAAGAGAATGTGATTGGGGCGGTATTGGTGTTTCAAGATATCAGTAGTTCGAGCCAGTTAGAGAAAGCTAAGTTCAATCTAGAACAGGCATTAGCGGAGTTAAAAGCCACCCAATTTCAACTGATTCAATCTGAGAAACTCTCTAGCGTAGGGCGCATGGCAACAGCATTAATTCAGGAATTCAATAATCCGATTACCTGGATTTGTGGGAATATTGTTTTAGGTCGGTCTTATTTTAGAGATATGTTGGAATTGCTGGAGTTTTATCAGCAAGCGTATCCTAATCCAAATTCAGACATTCAGCATTTTAGGGAGCAGATTGATTTAGAGTTTATTGCCCAAGATTGGCAAAAGATGTTTAATTCGATTCAAATGGGTGCAGAACGGCTCATGGATGTCACAATTTCACTGCAAGCGCTGCGAAACTTCTCAACATTAGATGAACTGGATCAAAAGACGATTGATATCCATGAAGCGATTGACTCAATATTATTGCTGATATATCATCGGCTTAAACCTCAAGGTAAAAAACCAGAAATTCAGGTAATCAAAAACTATGGTCAATTGCCCTTTTTAATGGGTTATGCGAGTCAGTTGCATCAGGTATTTATCCATTTGTTGAATAATGCCATTGATGCGATAGAAATGAAAGGGATGCCGGGTATCATTACCATTGATACCAGTATTAGTTGTCGTCAGGTTCCGCCGCAATCTGGAGATAAAGGGGATGAGGAAATGGCAAGAGGAGGAGATGGGATATCTGGGAGCAATGGAGAAATTAATTCATCTCTCAGTCAGCGCCAGTTT
Source organism: Coleofasciculus sp. D1-CHI-01 (assembly GCF_040218875.1). NCBI lineage: Bacteria > Bacillati > Cyanobacteriota > Cyanophyceae > Coleofasciculales > Coleofasciculaceae > Coleofasciculus > Coleofasciculus sp. D1-CHI-01. The sequence goes on along the minus strand of NZ_JAVJQP010000039.1, from coordinate 2,292 downwards.
TGTACAGACGTTATGATCAATAGCGAAACAAAATTTCCTCAACCTGTTCCTACCAACCCCGTTTCAGATGAGCAAAGCGAAGAGTTAAAATTCAAAGCCCTACCCTTGATTGAAGCGAAGGGTCAAAACCCTGCCCTCGAAGGTCGTGAAAGGTCAACACTCACTACTCAAAACTCAACATTCAAAAATCCCCCAAAGGCGCAAGATTTTGTGGTTATTCGCATTACTGATAATGGCTGTGGGATGAGTGAGGAGGAAAAAAAACAACTATTTGACCCGTTTTTCACGACAAAATCTGTGGGAACAGCTCTAGGATTGGGCTTATCGGTTAGCTATAAAATTGTGGTTGAAAAACATGGCGGTCAAATTCAGTTCCACTCCGTCGAGGGTGAGGGTACTACCTTTGAAATTGAGTTACCTGTTATTAGTTAGGAAACAGGGAACAGAGAACAGGTGTTAGGTATTAGCACGATTAAAAAAGGGCGGGTTTTGCAGCCAAGTTAGGGAAAACAATCAACAGTAGTCCCTAAACCCGCCCCTACGAATCCGGTTTCCTCGAAGGTCGTGAAGGGTCAATCCGGAACTAATCCCCCTACACTCTAGTCATCCCTTGACTGGGGAATTTTTCCTCCAGATTGCAGAATTCTATCAATGCTCATGCATGTCTCTGGGAAGCTATCACTCATTCTACTAACCCTGACATTCTCCTTTGTTTTTCCTCCCACCTCAAACTCCCTCTTTTGTCCCTTAGTTGCGTGGAGTCGTCACCCAGAACGTGACTTTGGACAAGATGGTCGAGATGGTACAAATGGACGTGCGGGGAGACGGGGACGAGATGGGGAAAATCGGACAATTTTTGTGGATGGTTCTCCGATTAATCTGGAGTTGTCGGGAGGAGATGGCGGTGATGGGAATGATGGGAAACGGGGTGAAGATGGAGATTGTTCCCGACAGCCGCGAAAGGTTGATTATGACCTGCAAGCCGCAGATGGGGGCGATGGTGGAAATGGTGGAAATGGTGGAGATGGTGGGGATGGCGGGTCGCTGACAGTTTATTATACGAATCGAGAGGATTTGAAACAAATCTATGTGCGTTCCCTGGGCGGACGTAGGGGACGTTCTGGACGCGGCGCTTATGGGGGTGATGGCTGTGACTGTGATGACCGAAGTTGGGAGATAGAAACCTGTGAAAAGTCAGACAATGGTGACGAAGACTGTGAAACTGAGCGATTTGAGTGCGAAGAGGGTGAAGAGGGTGATGATGGTCGAGATGGTCAAGACGGAAAAGACGGAAGCATGGGGACGCTGACATTAATTAATCGTACTGAAGCATTACCCCCAGACAAACCCACCGCTACCGTTACTCTACCCCAACTGCAAAACGGCGCGATCGCACTCTCTGTGAATCAATGGCAAACTCGTAGTAGTGCAACCGCTTTACTCGCACCTAATTCAATTATTGCCAACCAGTATCGGGAGTTTGTTGGACGCTTAGAACGGTCTTTTGAGTTAGTCTGGAATGCAGACCGGGCGATTACCGACTTCTATAATCAACCGATATCCCTCAGTCTCAAATCTGATCAACGCATCGATGTATCTTTGCCCAAAGAAGTCTGGTTTGATGGCACAATGTCACAACAGGGGGATGTGACAAAGTTTGTCGTCACCAATGCGTTACTGGAACGGGAAGCCACCCAGCTTACCCGGGCAGATTTTGCCGGAAATCGTTCAGAGTTAACCTTTAGTGTGGTGGACTTAGCCGGAAAGTCCGACTTGTTAGACACCCAATTCTGGTTAAAATATCGTACTGCCAATTCAGGCGATCGCTTCCGTCGCTTCTATAATTACAGAACCCGGTATGAAGGAATTATTCCGGCGGAACTTGTCACTCGCCATAACAACCGCTACACCCTAGAAATAGGCAAACTCCCCATACAAGCCGAATACCTGCGTCCTGGAGTCGCGATCGAAATTGAGTTAGTCGCTACTCGTTCCTTTGCGGGAAACTCAGCCCAACAGGAAATGAATTGGCGTGGGGAAATTCGATAAGTTTGTAGTCTGGGATGCAAGCCTATCATCTCATCGCCAGGAAACGTTAAGCAGTTCGGCATTTAAACCTTAATGTCAATAATGGCGAAATTCTTGTATGTAGTGCGAGCATCTTGCTCGCTACTAAGCATCTTGCTCGCTACTAAGCATCTTGCTCGCTACTAAGCATCTTGCTCGCTACTAAGCATCTTGCTCGCTACTAAGCATCTTGCTCGCTACTAAGCATCTTGCTCGCTACTAAGC
>NZ_JAVJQP010000036.1:0-10263 GCF_040218875.1 Coleofasciculus sp. D1-CHI-01 | reverse complement strand
TGAAGCCGAATCTGGCTAACTTGGATACCAGAAAATGATCCGGTTGGTTAACTCACTAGGGAAAAGACCCCTCCCATGCATGTCAACTTAAAGAGATGGGGAAATTGGGGGAAAAAGAAAGTTCTACATTAGACTGCAACTTTATATCACCCACTCACGCCCTCGCCCCCTTCCGTATAAGTAAATCATTGAACCCGTTTTAACGGGTTTAAGCTTTTAGCCCCAACTTGAGTTGAGGGCTGACTTTATATCACCCACTCACGCCCTCGCCCCCTTCTGTATAAGTAAATCATTGAACCCGTTTTAACGGGTTTAAGTTTTAGCCCCAACTTGAGTTGAGGGCTGACTTTGTATCACCCACTCACACCCTCGCCCCCTTCCGTATAAGTAAATCATTGAACCCGTTTTAACGGGTTTAAGCTTTTAGCCCCAACTTGAGTTGAGGGCTGACTTTGTATCACCCACTCACGCCCTCGCCACCTTCCGTATAAGTAAATCATTGAACCCGTTTTAACGGGTTTAAGCTTTTAGCCCCAACTTGAGTTGAGGGCTGACTAAAATCATCAAGCTACCCTGATTAGCCCCCAGTTCTGAGGTAAAGTATTGGCATAATTGTCTACGCAAGGAGATGAGTTATGGTCGCGACTCGCGAAGTGATTATTCCCACAGGTATGGAAATCCTATATGAAAAGTATCACTATTGTCCAGGTATTAGAATCGGAAATACAGTCTATGTCTCCGGTCAAGTGGGTCGCGACGAAAAGTTACAAGTGGTTGAGGGAATAGAAGAACAGTTTATCCAGGCGTTTGAAAATGTCAAAAAAGTTCTTTTAACCGCAGGCGTAACCTTTGACAATGTTGTAGAACTTGTAACCTATCATGTCACAAGTCCAGCGTCTATTCCAGCTTCAAGACCACTAATGATTCCTCATTTGTCGCTGTTTATGGAAATAAAAGATCGGTACTTTATTGAGAAATATCCAACTTGGACAAAAGTAGGTGTCACCGCCTTGTCTGACCCTGGACTCATCGTGGAAATCAAGTGTACAGCGCTGCGATAAAATCTAAGCTGTCAGTCTGAAACAATGGAGAATCGCCGCCATAGAAGGATGCCAACTCACAATAAGTATGGCAAAGTAGACAGCAAAGCTCAAGACGTGGTGCATTTTAATGAAATTTCGATCCAAACTTGCTGAAAAAGGCTCAATTTCTGCAACAGATAAAACAATTCCCAGAAGGTTACTACATCCTAACTATCCCTTCTCCACCACTCGTTTCCCGTTTTTTTATGGCTGGATTATTGCGGTGGTTTGCACGATTGGGATCATTATGAGTATTCCGGGTCAAACTGTAGGAGTGAGCGTTTTCACAGATCATTTGCTACGGGCGACGGGTGTATCACGTTTGGAATTGAGTAATGCTTACCTGGTGGGAACCTTAACCAGTGGTCTCCTATTACCCATGGGGGGTGTATTGCTTGACCGCTTTGGCGCACGAGTTATTGTAGTGGGTTCGTCGCTGTGGCTGGGGGGAACACTCTGTTATTTGAGTTTGTGCGATCGCATTGCTATCTTTGTCAATAGTATACTACCCCTTGATCATTCAGCCATAGCGCTGATAATACTCGGACTCGGCTTTACCAGCCTGCGCTTTTCCGGTCAAGGAATGCTGACAATGACCAGCCGTACCACCTTAGGCAAATGGTTTGACCGTCGTCGGGGGTTTGTCTCCGGTACAACCGGTGTATTTGTCTCCTTTGGCTTTTCCATTGCACCGTTAATTCTGAGTACCTGGATTAACGGCTTCGGTTGGCGATATACCTGGGTAACAATGGCAGCTATTGTGGGGATTGGCATGGGATTTGTTGGCTGGATGTTCTACCGAGATAACCCGGAAGAATGTGGTCTGATTATGGACGGAGTAGCGCCAACTTCAGTCACCACCGAACAAACTGTCAGTGAGAACAAGATACAAGATTTTACTCGTTCCCAAGCGCTGCGTACCCGAATTTTTTGGGCAGCAACATTAACCTTATCCTCTCACGCTTTAGTCGTTACCGGGATTACCTTTCACATCGTTGATATTGGCGCAGAAGCCGGATTATCGCAAATTCAGGCAGTGTCTCTGTTCTTACCCATGGCAATTCTCTCCACTATTGTGGGGTATTCGATGGGACTAAGCGCCGACCGAGTTCCTTTGAAATATCTATTCTTGTTCATGATTTTGTTTCAAGCTATCGGCTTTACTTGTGCTGCCAATCTGGGTATAGGCTGGTTACGGGGACTAACCATTGTGGGATTAGGCGCGAGTGGCGGCTGTTTTAGTACCTTATCTACTGTAGCTTTGCCAAGATTCTTTGGTCGAATGCATTTGGGGGCGATTGCTGGCGTTCAGATGATGAGTATGGTATGCGCGAGTGCAATAGGACCTTCATTCTTAGCTGTATTTAAGGATCAAGTGGGTTCCTATCAACCTGGTCTCTATGCTTGTGGTATACTCCCAGCAATTACACTCATTTTGACTCTTTTTTCCCATAATCCACAGCAGTAAAATGACGGCGAATCTAGCCTAATTCGGGGGAACATAAAACCTGATTATGTCCAGTTAAACGCTGGCTTAATTCGGCATATCCTGTTCCCCATTACCCGAAAACTTAGGTTTCCACCACCTGTCCGACAGCGAAAAAAACCCTAATGAACAAAAAGGTCAAGAACTTATTCACATCGATTGGTATCTGCGTCTTTTTCGGAATTATCGGTGGATGGCTAACTGGAGACGCATTGGAAACTTGGTTTAAGCAAATCAATCAACCGTGGTACTCACTCCCCTTAACCGGATGGTATAGTGTAGGATGCCTATATTATCTGATGATCATTGTAATTCTTTATCGGCTGCTCAATGAAGGGGGAAAATTCAAAGCCTCTCTCCTTGCAGGAGAGAGGTTTGGAGAGAGGTTTTCCAGAGCCCGTGAAAAGTAAGAAATACTATCCCCCTCATAACCCCAAAATTTCCCACGATTTTTCGACAACTTCGTCAGGATCAAACGGCTTAGTCATATACAAATCTGCCCCGACTTGTTGTCCTTTTTCTTTATCAAACTCTTGCCCCTTTGCCGTCAACATAATAATATATACATCTTTGATTTCACTATTATTTTTAACCGCCTGACAGACATCAAAACCATTCATTTTAGGCATCATTACATCCAGAAACACTAAATCAGGTTTTTCCGTTTTAATGGTTTCAATTGCCTCTTCCCCATTTTTTGCAATCAGGACTTCTACGCCTTCATCTTCCAATTCCTCTAAGGTTTGTGCCATTAACAGGCGAATATGCGGTTCATCATCAACAATCAACACTTTCTTATTCATCTTAATAGACCACTTCAAATACATCTACAGGTTTTTTCTTTCCCTTCACTTGCACCATGCCAACTTCCTTAAACTCAAACAGATTATAGGTGACATCATAGACACTGCGACACACCAAAATTTGTTCCCCTTTGGCAATGGATTGTAGACGAGAGGCAATATTGACCTTATCCCCAATAGCAGTATAATCCATGTGCTGAGGAGAGCCAACATTTCCCACAATCACTTCCCCTGAACTGATACCAATTCCGGTAATAAAATTTTGCCGAATCCAAGGAACCGGAATGGCTTTTATCCGCTTTTGCATTTCAATTGCTGTTTTAATCGCACCTTGCTCACTGTAAACTAAGCGAGAGGGAGCGCCAAACATTGCCACAATCATATCACCCACAAACTTATTGACAGTTCCGCCATAGCTGAAAATTACATCAACCATGTGGGTAAAATATTCATTCAAGTATTCGACGATTAGTTCCGGAGGTAATTCCTCACATTTCGTGGTAAAGTTTCTAATATCTGAGAATAAAATTGCAATATCCCGTTTAGCTGGCTCGAAGGAAAAATCATCTTTTTCTTCCAGGATAGCTTCAACAACTTTAGCCGAGACATAACGTTCGAGATTACTTTTAATCCGCTCCTCTTTTAGTTTTTGTTCATGCAAAATTGCATTTTCAATGGCAGATGCCGCTTGGGATGCTAATGCAGTTAATAACTTTAAATCAGCCGCCGTATAATTAATTGGCTCTTCGTGACTAATATTAATCACCCCAATGATACCATCTTTGGTTTGCATAGGAGCGCAAATCAGAGAGTAAATTTTATTTTTACCTGCGACAAATCGAATATCCGCCTGCACATTATTAATAATTTCAGCTTTCCCCGTCAAAATCAAATTACCTGCAATTCCTTTCCCCAACGCCAAGGGCGTTTTGGGGTCATATTCTTGACCAATGGCGGCGATTAACTCAAACTCACTGGTGTCTGAATTTAATAACATGAGTGAACCACTGGTGGCTTTAATTAATCGGGTGGCTTCATCAATGATTAAGTTGGCAACTTGTTTGAGATCAAGACATGCGGTTAATCGCCCTGAGATATTATAAAGCATATTAATTTCTTTATATTTATCCAAGGTTTCCCGCGCTAACATTTTTTCCTGAAGCTCTTTATTGGCAATATAACTCAGCAGAGATGCCAAGGATGCCGCCTTTTCTTCTCCTTTGATCCAACCAATAATATCATCAGCCAGCTTGACCGGATACCTGTCCAGTTCCTTTGGAGTTACTTCACCAAACAGGAGACAACCTTGGGTATCCTGAATCAGAATTGGTGTCTCCATGACTGCACTCATTTCCTTGATCAGAGATAAAACATCTTTTTTCTTCAACAACTTTTTAAGGCTGATGGTAACCATCGGATTTTTCATTCGCTAATAAGAGAAAAAATACGTTTTCCAGTCCCTTTTCAAATCGTAGGGTTTTGACAATATTATATCGCTCCGACAACTCAGAATTGACAATAATCATATCCGGTTTAACCGAAATAGCTTTTTCTTTAAAATCTTCCCCATCAAAGACCTCAATCACATTATATCCCCTGGCGGTTAGGACATCAGCTAGGGTTTTAACCGTGGATATATTTTCATCAACGACTAATATTTTCTTTTTAGAACTTCCTTGAGCAATTAAAGAATCAATTTCCTGAAGCAATTGTTCTGATTCAAATGGTTTAGTGATATACTTGTCAATTCCTAATCGATATCCTCGTTCGTGGTCTTCAATAATGGACAAAATAATAATTGGAATGTCCATAGTTGATGGATCATTTTTTAAGACCGCCGCAACATCAAAGCCATTCATTTCTGGCATCATCACATCCAAAGTAATTAGATCCGGTCTTTCTTGCTTAACGAGTGCGATCGCTTCTAGACCATCTTTGGCTTCCCGGACTTGATATCCCCGTGACTCGAGTTCTTGTCGCAACAGTTGACGAATTAAGGCTTCATTATCGACAACCAGTACTGTTTTATTGGCAGTCTTGTTCGTGGATGAGTTGTCAGGAGTGACCGTTACTTGAAGCTGCTTAACCAATGTGTCCATATCCATCATATTCACTTGGACAGGTAGATTAGTATGAATGGGAAGGGTAAACGAAAATGTACTTCCTTTTTTTAGCTCACTTTCGACCCAAATTCTGCCACTATGATGTTCGATAATTTGCTTACATATCGGTAATCCTAGACCCGTTCCTTGCGGTTTATCTGTTAACGTATCCCCGACTTGCTTAAATTTTTCAAAGACTTGAGGCTGATCAGCAGGAGCAATACCCATACCTGTATCAATAACACTAATAATAATTTCACTATGTTTTCTTGTCGCTCGGCAGGTTATTGATCCTTTTTGAGTAAACTTAACAGCATTGGAAATTAAATTAATCAGAACTTGAATCAGTCTATCTTTATCCCCAGAGATTTCTGGCAGCTCAGTTTCCACCTTTTTAATAAATTGAATATGTTTAGTCTCAAATAACGAGGATGTCGCCGCAATTGCCCGTTCAATAATCTCGTGAACCAACAACGGCTGCATATTCCAATCAACTTTCCCGGCTTCCATTTTGGCAATATCGAGAACGTCATTAATTAAAGCCGTTAATCGTTCTCCTTCAGATACAATAATCTTGACATTATCTTTGACTTGGCGAACCGTTCGATTAATTTTCTTATTGTCGGTTTGGATTTGGGGGAAAATGACATCTTCGAGTTTTTTCTTGATGATTTTAGTAAATCCCAAGACAGAAGTCAATGGGGTTCTTAATTCGTGGGAAACGGTAGAAATAAAATCCGTTTTCATCTGATCTACTTCTTTTTCAACGGTAATATCTCGAATCAGGATAACTGAACCAAGAAACTCCTCAACTGCACCATCAGCCAAAGCCACTTTATCAATGGCGGTGGCTACAGCTTTACCAATACGTCCCCCCGCTAGATCAATTTCTGCGGTAAATACTTCCCGGTGATGGTTTTGGGTTTGGGCGACTAATTCCACTAACTCGCTGCTTAATATATCTTGACCTTTTTTATCCGTAATATCCAGTTCTCCTAACCCTAACATCCGGAGGAAAGCGGGATTGAACTGAGATATTTTTCCTTCAGTGTCAGTAACCAGTAAGCCATCGACTAAATTATTAATAATAGCCGTCAAATGAGCGGTTCTTTCTTCAACGCGACCTTCGAGAATTTGATTAATACTTTCAACATGCTGGCGAGTATCTGCTTCAGTTTTCTGTAAGCGCTTGGCTTCTGATTCAGCTTGTTTTAAGAATTGTTCACGGACGTAGACTTTAACCGCCATTGAATTGAACAGATTTGCCAAACGTCCTAACTCATCTTTGCGAGTATCATCCAGTTGAATATTCAAATCTCCAGCCGCAATTCGCTCCGTTGCTCCCATCAACTCAATTAAGGGATTTGTAACTTGGCGACGCAGGACAAAATAGAGGACTAAGAGTTCAAGCACAAGTGCTACAATTCCTAACCCCAGAATGAATCCGGCTGTATCCCGGGCGGGTTTGGCTAAAATTGACTGGGGAAAAACGGTAACTAAATACCAATCTGGTTCATTAATTCTGGCGACAGCTAAGTATTCATTATCTTTAGTATTTTCAATGATGACTTGATTGGGGGTTATGTCTTTGACCAATTGAAAGATACGCTGAAGGTGGGGGTCATCGGATTTAAGAATATTGAATCGCCCCTTTTTTTGTTTGATTTTCTCGATTTTATCGGGATGAACAATGAGATGACCATCCCCGCTAAAAAGAATATTATAACCGCCCTCAGTATGCTCCTCAGTCATGCGATTAATCAGTTGATTCAGAGTCAAATCATGTCCAATTGTGGCAATATGTTCACCATCTAAATTAACAGGTGTTTTCACAGAGACAATCCAATCTTGAGCCTGAGGATCGTAGTACAGTCCTGTCCATACCGTATTCGACTCTGCATTGGTTTGGGTTTTAGCACGATAAGTTTTTTTCTCGTTTTGTAGATTAAGTTCAGTCGAAGCTCGTTGCACCCAGGGCGTTCCGGGCCAATAGATGGCGATAATATTGTCGGGGCTAGTAATGTAGGTATTGATAAAACGATGATGCCAAACTGAGCCATAGGTTGTGGTTAGGTTGTAAAAGGCGAGAACTCGCTGTCGAACCTCTGCATCAATGACCAGGTTTTCATCAATATAAACCCCCGCCTGCTCAAGGGTGTCGAACTTTCCCGGAGGCTGATCTTTTGGTCGATTACGAATCACACCATCAGACCACTCGACAAAGAGCTGATCGAATTTAGTATAGGAATTATAATCTGGTTCTTTTAGGTGCTTTAGTAACTCTTGTTTGAGAAGCGTATGATTATCTACAGCGATAGAGAAGAGAATGCTTTCCCGTTCACCTCGTTCATATACATATTTTTTGACCCGTTCCAATGCTTCAGCTTCAAAAAAGGATAAGGTGTGAAAATAACTCCACGTCGTTAATACAACGATAACTCCAGCAATCCTTAAGCCTACATTAACCAGCGTTCGCCGTGTGATAGATTGTTGCCCGGAAAAGATAGGAAAAGCCATTTTAGAGCGGGTGAAGGTTTAAGACAGACAGTTCTAACGTTGATGAGATGGAATCGGGAAAGCAAGGGAGCAGGGGTTGAGGGGCGCAAGATAGATCTAACTCAATTGTTCGCATTTTTAGATGGATGGCTTTTAAATTTTTGCACGACTCCCCAAGTTTTTAATCTACTGAATAAGATTCTGATGTTTCTTTAGCCACAATTTTGTAACAACGAAGAATCATGAAATTTTATTAATATCTACATCATCTCGATCAGATATCCGGATGAGTAACCTGTTCAATCTAGTTCACTCTCATCATCGCTAAAATATGGGTCAGCTAAGACGAATCAATTACGTATTGCCCGTTCCCTGTTCCCTGTTCTCTGTTCCCTGACAACCCCTAAGATGAGCTGAACAGAAGACGCGCCCCCCTGATTGTGGGTTAAATTAAGAAATAGAAAATTGGACGACTGACAACGATTGCTGCCGAACTGGGCGCCAGATCACCATGAAACGCTATTTATCCCGCCAAGTTTTACCTGTATTCCTCGCGATCGCAGGAATTCTCTCATCTACCAGTATCTCCCATTCCCAGAGCGATTTGCCCTGCTACCTAGAAGACAGCAACGGCAATGTCATGGATCTAGGTCATCTTTGTGGTAGTGGTAGCAGGACACCCTCGGTGATTCAAGTTCCCATCAAACGCCGAGTGTCCGGAATTCCGGTCGTTGATGTTCAATTTAATGGTAACCGCCGCTTTGAAATGCTCTTCGATACAGGGGCGTCTGGAATTGCGATTACCCCTCCAATGGCACAAGTCTTAAACGTTGCGCCAGAAGGCATCGTTATCACCTCCACGGCGGGTGGCAAAGTTGAAGTTCCGCGAGGTCGCGTTAATTCTGTCGCCGTCGGCGGTATTGAAGTCACGAATCCGGAGGTGACGATTAATCAATACCTCGATATCGGACTATTAGGACAAGGATTTTTTGGTGTCTACGATGTGACGATTAAGGAAAATGTGATCGAACTTAGATATCGGTAGGGAGGAATGTTGAGCCAAGTAGGGGCGGATGCGAGGGAATTGGGTTTAGCTGTTGATGGTAACGTTGATTCAAAACCTGCCCCCATCAAGTGCGATAATTATTTATTAAATGACCAATGACCGATAACCAATGATTAATGACAAAGGACAAAGGACAAATTACCAATGATGTGGCAATCTTTCTGGAGTCGTCGTGTTTGGATCGCTTTATTCAGCACATTAACCCTACTCAACAGTGCATGTAGTAATAGTGAGGCGGATACGGTTGCAAGTCCTACTCCGACGCAAGCCGCTAGTCCGGTTTCCACCCCTTCCGCTTCTCCCTCGCCCAAATCGCCAGCCTCAAAACCTCAGCCGCCGTCACCCCCTCAATCAGATACCTACGAAGAAGCCATTGATGTGGCGACAAGTGCGGTTACGATTAGTCAATCAGCCGTGAGTCGAGAGGATTGGAATTTAGTGGCGAATCGTTGGCAAGAAGCCATTCAGTTATTAAAAGCTGTACCCGCTTCCAGTCAGCACCACTCAACCGCCCAACAGAAGTTATCTCAATACCAAAACCTGCTGGCAGATGCTAAACAGCGATCCACACCGCCACCGCCGAAACCGAAACAAGGGGATAGTAGTCCCCAGTTTTTCTCAATACCGATAAAAGGAAAAGTTCGAGGTATTCCCATTATCGAAGTTACCTTTAATGGTCAACGGGAATTTGATATGCTGTTTGATACCGGAGCAACAAATACGCTAATCACCCAAACGATCGCGTCCTCACTAAACTTAAAACCAGTTGGGTTCAGCCAAATGAGTGTAGCCGATGGCGCGGTTGTACAAATGCCAGTGGCGATTCTGGAGTCCATAGAAAGCGATGGTCGCCTGAAACGAGACATAGAAGTCGCGATCGCACCGCCAGCTATGCCTGTTGGACTCTTGGGACATGACTTTTTTGACGGCTATGACATCACCATCAAAGATAGTGTGATTGAATTTCGCAAACGTTCATAATTTTTTATCCTGATGATTTAATCAGGGCGGGTTTTGTTGTTCACTTGTCGGTGAGAAAGGGCGGGTTTTGTTGTTCACTTGTCGGTGAGAAAGGGCGGGTTTTGTTGTTCCCTTGTCGGTGAGAAAGGGCGGGTTTTGTTGTTCACTTGTCGGTGAGAAAGGGCGGGTTTTGTTGTTCACTTGTCGGTGAGAAAGGGCGGGTTTTGTTGTTCACTTGTCGGTGAGAAAGGGCGGGTTTTGTTGTTCA
>NZ_JAVJQP010000033.1:0-12199 GCF_040218875.1 Coleofasciculus sp. D1-CHI-01 | reverse complement strand
TTGTCTCACAGATTTTTCCCCAAGAGTATTAAGAAAATCTTAAATATACATGGGTACGAATTGAGAGGAGTAATTGGCTCAAACGCTTACATAGTCGGGCTTTCGACTTCTATCACCAATCGGGATGGGGGGAACTTCAGTTCTAACGTCTCCACCCGCCACAGGTGGGTAACTTCGCCACGTTAGTCAATGCCAATCCCGAGTTAGACAAAATCAAAGCCGCAGGCGTTCCTGTTGCTTTCATCCGCGACCAAGATTTCACCAAAACCGCATTAGAACAACGCCTAGAACGCTCGACTTTCGACATCGTACACCTAGCCACTCACGGTCAATTTGGCGATAAACCAGAAGACACCTTTATTCTCGCCGCTGACGGGAAGATCCCCTTAGACCAATTTAGCCAACTATTTCGCCGCCAGCAGTCCACCACAACCCAAGGCATTGAACTCCTGCTACTCAGTGCCTGCCGCACCGCCACAGGCAGCAATCGAGCCGTACTCGGAATTGCCGGAGCCGCGATTCAGGCAGGAACACAGAGTGCGATCGCGTCTTTATGGAGTTTGGATGATCTCTCCAGTGTTACCTTCACCGAAGCCTTCTACCAACACTTAGGACAACCGGGAGTGTCTCGCGCCGAAGCCCTACGACGAGCACAGCAGGCGATGTTACAAGATGCCAACTACCAAGCGCCCCTCTTCTGGGCTGCCTATGTCTTAGTCGGAAGTTGGTTTTGAGCCTCAAGCTGACAATAGCTGAGAAGCTGTTACTGCTAGTTCGAGAAATCTCGGAGAGATAATCCGCTGATTTCCTGTAAAGACGGTTGTTTCATATCCTGTATCTGTCAATAACAGCACACAAACCTGAGATTTGCGTAAGTCTACAATCCAATATTCGGGGATTTTTATCGCCTTGTACTCCGCCAATTTCTGTTCATAATCGATTTTTTTAGATCCCGGACTAACGACTTCAACCACTAAAAGGGGTGGCGTTTTCAACACAGCCGCCGATCGCTTATCTGCTTTCAGTTCAGCCCACTGCGCTGCTGTCATGACACAGACATCTGGGGTGCGTGAACGATTTTTTCCGGTAACCGGGTGTTTTCCCGTGTACACCCCAGCTTTGTCCTTGGCTTTCCAGGGTTGACGATAGCGACGGATTTGTTCTCTGAAGACATCCAGGAGTAAATCAATCGTATCCCCATGATCGGCAGTTGGTAGTGGAACCATGACTAGCTTTCCATCCACCAATTCATAGATGTTATCTGTGCCATCATCGTAGGTGACATAATCTTCAAAGGTTAGGTTTTTGACAGGAGTCTGAGTCATGACTGGGTTGGGCTAGTATAGTTCTAATCTAATATAGAAGGATTAAGTTGAGTAACAGCCGCATCAGCAACGCCTTCTAGCTCAAAATAGTCCAACAAACTCATCCAAGGCTCTGCATGGACAGAGCGATGCCAAGCTAGCTGCGTCAGCGCGTCCTGAGAAATACCATGCTCTAAATACGCCCGATATTGCTCAGATTCAGCTAAAGTTTCTAACTGCCGAACCAACTCAGAACTCGCCTCTTCCCGTTTCACCCAACCACTAACCCATGGGTTTCGTGAGCGTTCCTGCTCATCGCACAGGACTTGGAAATACCACTTGTAGCGTTTGCCCACTTCTAAAGGCGGTTTAGTCTCCGGCAATTTCACGCTAACAATCCCCGGCGCATCCGGTAACGCCATCTTTTGGTCGAGGACAGGGCGTTGATTTTGATCAAATAGCACAAATCTAGCTTGAGTTACCGTCTCCGAACGTCCCCAAGGCAAGTAAAACCAAAACGTCGGATACTCAGCAACCGTCGTCTCCAGATTGTCCGCCGAAACTAGAGCCGTTAGCGGCTGGCTAGTCACAGAGAAACAGAATTCATCCCGAATCGCTGTACCCCGCGATCGCCCCGAAGCCCGCCCTTGTTTGCGCTCCCGGCGAAACAAATTCACAATCCGCTCTCCCACCGACTGCGCCTGGGCTGGGGGACTGTCGAAGGGTAGCACCGACAGGGAAAGCACCGTACTGAGGATCAAAATCAGGACAGGTTTGCGATCGCGTGATAACCAGTTCATCTCCATTAACTCCTAACTCTACATTGATGTCTAAGCTTGTCGCCGTCGATAGGTCAGATAACCCACACCGCCTCCAGTCACCACGATGGCGATCGCTGGAGGCACTAAGGGGACCCAACCACTCTGACTGACGAGGATGAGGTAGCATACACCATACAAACTGACCACTGTACCGACAGCACCAGCAGCCCCTCGCGTCAACGAGCGAGAACAGAACCAGATAACCAAACCCCCAATCGTAGACCAACCAAAAATCCACAAGGTTTCGCCCCAAAGCGGTAACCACCAAATTAAGGGACGCTCATCTAATACCGCACTGATAATTTGGCTTGCCATCTGAGCTTGCACCATCACTCCCGGCATATTACCGTAGGGAGTATTCCAAAGGTCAGCGCTTTTATCTGCCAGATCCGTGTAACCAATAATCACAATCCGGTCTTGAATATCTGCGGCAGATACCTTGCCATTGAGAACATCCTCTAGGCTAACCTAACTGATCATAGACTCTCAGTTCAGCCGACTCCATCCCCCCTAAAAATCGAGCCACAACCACCAGCACTGAAACGACGGCACTCATCAACACCACCGAACGCCGCTTAATTTTGCGACAAGGCAGTTCTCGGCTAGCTTTCAGGTAATCGAGTTGCAGCGCCGTGGGCTTCGGTTGCTTGTCGGCTGATTCCTGCAACCATTGCTCAGAGGCGACTAAATCTTTTCCCCGCAGTAAAAAGCTATCATCCCGCCCCTTTTGTGCCCACTCCATCGCCTTCACCAGCAACCGAGTGTGAGTGCGTGTATAGTCCGGATCACTATCTAGCGTCCGGATTAATTCGCCAAAATTGGGTAGAAATTCACCGCCGTGTCTACGGAAATCAATCCAGTGGGCGTTCTCTAAAGCCAAGGGAAGTTCGGCTGTGGCTGTTTCTTGATGCAAGATGGCAACCGTTCGTTTATTCAGCGTCTGGGCATAAGCTAACTCCTTAGCCACATCAGCATCGTTAACAAAAGGAAGAGAAATCACCGCGACAATTGTATTAGCTCGTTCAATACCCTTAACCCGTTCAATACCCTGATCAATGACTAGCTGCAAGGCAATGCTGTCACTTCCTGAAGCTCTATCCTGGGGCAAGTCCGCTTGGGTAGAAATGCTTTCCTGGTCAAACCACGTCGTTTTACCCTGCATCTGCAACGCATCATTGAGCTTACGAACGAAGTCTGAGTCAGCATCAGAATAGGAAATAAACACATCATGGGACAATTCGGGTGGCTGTCGCAGACTTTCAGTGATAAATTCTTCGTGCCAAGCTGTTGGTTGATGTTGAGTCCTCTTTTTCGCTACTTGCAACCAAGCTTTAGCATGACGCAGATTATAATCCCGCAGCAAAATACTGGAGTTTCGGTTCTGCTGCTGCCACTTGAGCGCCTTAGCCAAGAAAATCTTATGCTCGTAGTAGTAAACTGCCTCCTGATCCAGTATTTTGATCAGTTGGCTTTCATCAAGACGATAATCTTCTGAAAGAAGATTATCAGTCAGATCAATATAATGTAACGAGCGCAATTCTGGCGGGATTTGCTCCGGCTCAACAGGACTCACCAGCACAGGGATAATCCGTTTATTTAGGGCTAAAGCATAGTTCAATTCTTGCTGACAGTAAGTGGAGTTCAAGGAGTCAAGCGAGAGCAAATAGACTAAGTTATCCGCTTGGGCTACACCCTGCTTAATCGCTGCCTCAAAGGTTTCTCCTGTTTGAATATCAGCGGTATTCGTCCAAACCGTAAATCCTGCACGCCACAGACTGGTGCGAATCTGCCGCATCACTGCCTCATTTTCGTAGGCATAGGAGAGGAACACCCGAGTCATCAGGTTATAGGCATTTTTGATACTTTCGCTGATAAACTCACAGTGTAAATCAGTTGGAGTGCATGGGGGCTGCTCGTCTTTAAAGCGCACCTTAAGCCATGCTTCCGCTTGCTGTCGTTCCTCGCCAATGAGTAAGTATTGCGACAGTTTGTGTTGTCGTTCCCAAGTTAGTGCCTTATCCAAGAAGTACGTGTGCTGATGTACGTAATCCTTGTGCCGTGCAAACAGTTCTAATAGTCCGGAGAGCGCCTGATCAAAGTCGTCAATTCCCTCACGAAAATACACCCAATTAATTTTGCAAATTGTCGGATGCATATTGGGAAAGCTCGAATGCAGTCCCTTTGCTTGGTAAGCATCCCAGTCAGCATCTGTTCCTTGGGGATTCCGTTGTTGCCAGGTATCACGACTAATCTGTTCGACATGCAGCAACGGAATAATCCGCTTGTGGTACTTGATTGCCAGTTCGATTTCTTTACGGCAGTAGGGGGAGTTGATGGAATGGGGTGCAATGATGAACAGGAAGTTATCCGCCTTTTCAATCCCATCATCAATTTGGTTTTGAAAATCTACGCCCAGAGGAATATTTTCAAAGTCAAACCAAATTTTTAAGCCATACTCAGTCAGGTGCTTGTAGAGCTTAAGGGCAAAGGCTTTACTATCGGCTCGTCCATAGGAGATAAATCCGTTGTGGAAGCCAGGACGCTGTTCATACATCTAACTTGAGATAGATTTATTTATAATATCCACAACTATAACAAAAGGACTTGAATGCGACTTGAACAGCGATCGCGAATTAGGGCTTGCTGTTAAAACCTGAAACCCTATCGTTGGTTTTATGTAACGGAGACACTCGGATATCAAGACTTACCCAGGCTTTCCCGTTGAACCATTTGTAGGGGCACGACATGTCGTGCCCTTACCGTCTTTTAAGCGACGCTAATGGTTGCATGGAGGGATGGGTGTTCGTGTTCAACCACAAACACATTCGCATAAAGGTTCGCCACAATTTGTTTCCCTTCTAGCGTCAACTCTAAGTAGCGCAATGAGTCCTTAATGTAGGGATACACCCCACTCCAGTAAAACTTGGAATAGTTCTGGCGCAAGTCTCCTGGATGACTATAGCCTAAGGCTTTATTCACACCCGTTTCTTCAAACTCATAGTACAAAGCACTAATCTTTTTCAAGTAGCGCGGATCACTGAGTTGACCAATTAAATCGGCAGATCTCACCAAACCCGGACAGTTGCTTGTGTCTAGGTGGTCTTGATCAGTTGGCACCGGAAAACGAGTGAGTTCAATATTCCGCTTAATTTCTTCGGCGTCAATCAGTAAATTGCCACCAAACCGTTCTTCAATAAACAGCTTACCGCGATCAACGTGATAGGGGGTGAGGCTGGCATCTGTCGCCCCTGGTGGTAAACTCACCTTGTCCCCATCTACGCCTGTGGCATAGCGGTTTTCACTTAAGCGGTCTTGTCGGCAGACGCCTTTAACGTAACCAATATCATGGCAGAGTAAGGAGATAATCGCATGCATCCAGTCTTCACAGGAAATACCTCCTTCACGGATATGTTTACCGCGCAGAATTTCCTGTCCGACTAAGGTGACTAAAATGGTGTGTTCAACATTGTGGTAGAGAGCGTCACTATTGGCAATATTTTCTAATGCCATACCGCCCGCCCAGCCGATAATGTCACCGTAGTCAGACTTCCAGCCACCGTAAGTTCGGCTGTAGCCTTCGCGAATCCGATACACAAAGTTGTCGATCAGTATTTGGGTTGTGTCAAACATACAGGGTTACCTCAAGGGGATTCATTAGGACAATCGAAGTTTATGAGTTAGTAGTTGACTATAATGATAAATCTCTCTGAGAGTTGAGTAATCCTTTCCTTTGCCATTAATCCGTCTTGGCTCAAAAGCGGTGATTTTCACGCCTAGGGCAGATATAGCGAAAAATTCTCAAACTCGATACTTCTAATGTAATAAAAATAGCGAAAAAGGTTGTGATGACGTTTTTTCGCTCAACGTGATACTTTGAGGCAATCCGTGTGAGGCGGATCACCTGATTGCAATTAGCCAAACACCTCTGCTTCAATACCATGCCACCACTCACCCAGATTCATCAGATCCTGATGAATCTCAGCTAGCTCACGAGTATAGGCATCTGGTGTCATGGTTGCTTTACGCTCTTGGAGTTTCTGTAAACGCAATTGCACTAACAGCCAAGGCTTGGCAATGCCGTCTGTCGCTTCAATGTATTTGGCTAAGTCTTTACTGTTCATTTTATTCTGTATAGGCGCGATCGCACATCAAGAACCCAAACTGCCAAAAGCCCCGTCTGATATCCAGATCAGGCGGGGCTAGTCACTGTTACTGACGTGACATCTTCACTGGATTACCTTCAAGCGGCAGCCATTTGCTGATTCACAAAGTCCCAGTTAATCAGATTGTTGAGAAACGCTTCCACAAAATCAGGACGCTTGTTTTGATAATCCAGATAGTAGGCGTGTTCCCACACATCACAGGTTAACAACGGTGTCATCCCTAAAGCAATGGGGTTGACAGCATTGGCGGTGTTAACTACTTTGAGCGTGCCATTATCGACGACTAGCCACGCCCAGCCACTACCAAATTGGCTTGTAGCCGCATTCTTGAATTCTTCCTTGAACTTATCGTAGCCGCCTAAATCAGACTTGATTTTGTCAGCGACTGCACCACTGGGCGCACCGCCACCACCCGACTTCATCGAGTTCCAGAAGAAGGTGTGATTCCAAGCTTGGGCGGCATTATTGAAAAGCCCTGACTTGGACGAATCATTGTAGCTAGCCTTAATGACTTCCTCGATGGACTTGTCAGCCATACCAGCGGCTTGCGACATGTCGTTGAATTTAGTGACGTACTTCGCGTGGTGCTTGTCGTGATGAAACTCTAGTGTTTTAGCTGAGATGTAAGGCTCCAGTGCGTTGTAAGCATAAGGTAAATCAGGAAGTGCGTAGGCCATATTGTGTTCTATCCTCTCAAATACTGTGTTCTAGCGTGAAGTACCCTAACTTGCTTCGCTGAAGTTAGGGCTTCTAACTTAGCTAAACAAGGACGGTCTTATTCGTCTTTAGGATTTCCCGTTTCATCCGCCGATGCCACGTTGGGTACTTTCTAATTCCTAAGAACAGAAAGTCCAGAACTCAATCTGGTGATGGTCTTACTCCGCGTCCACAGGCAGCCGTCCGCCTTCCGCAGACAGTTATTTTTTTCTGTGCAACACAACTTGGCTTATCTTTTACCCCTGAGCGTAGTCGAAGGGAACCAGCGGTCATGTTCCTTCCAGAGCGGCGATGTTTGGAGCGACCAGTATCTTACTTCTACTTTGAAGTTAGCCTGTCTGATAGTCCATACGCCCGTGGTTAGCAACCAAATATATGATAGTATATTCGTGTTGCAGTTGTCAACACATAATGAAAACCCAAAACCTCCATGTAAGGTTATCTGAAAAACGAATGAAAAAACTCAAAGGTTATGCCCAAGAAAAAGAAAAAACTATCACTCAGCTTATTGAAGACTGGATAGATAGATTGCCAGTCAATAAATCTATTGATTGACTCCGTACCTCCGGAGAGTCCGCTGTCCATCCTCACCCTACTAACGTTGAGGGTCAGGACTTTCGCGACTACGTTAAAACGAACCGAGACTTTAGATGTCTTTCTTTGGTTAAGTATTACTATATCAAGGAATTCACGGCTGTTGTGATAACCATTCACAATAGGATTGTTTTTGTGATGGGTAGCCATCGCTTTAAGTCTATGGTTGATTCGGTAGTATCCACCCGTGGCGAATCTGGCTCGACGCGATCGCTCTCTCGTAGCCGGAGGGGGCATTAGGCTGAGTAGTCGTAGGGTGCGTTAGGCGCATATTTTTTAGTTAATTAACGTCTCCAAGAACACCACTGCGCCGCAGAACACCAACTTTTCCGGTGGTTTACTGGGGGCGCAAGCCTTGGGGCGCAAGCCTTGCGCCCCTACGGGATTTGTGATATTGTCATCCTGATCAATGGGATGCGATCGCGCTTTGTGTTGTCCTCTGTGTGTTAATCTGTGTGGTTCACCAACGTGCGATCGCGTTGGCTTGATTTGAATAAAAAGGACTGATGACGACTCCACCGTTCACTTTAAATCTTTTTGCCGATATAGAAAGCATAGCCGTAAAATTCTTTGTATTTGTAATATAATTCAGCTTCATGTATTTCGTTTTCTATGAACTCTTCGGCTGTTTTATTGCCTGCATATTTTTTCAAGAAGTTTTTCTGTGCAGAAACTTGCGGCGTATAAAAATTGTCAGTCCAACAGCTTTCGGGCAGGACAAAAGTGGCAATTGGAATATATCCGGCTTTTTGCATTTGTGCCACCTTGTTTGAAATAGTATCTATTTCCGGATAAGCATCGTTCCAAAATGCGTCGATTTCATCAGGTCGCTCTTCGGTAAACCACGATGCCTCTGAAACGCCAATAAAGCCTCCTGTCTTCAAAAACTTATGCCATTCGTTTATGCCTCGTTCAAACCCGATATTGTAGATTGCTCCTTCTGACCAGATTAAGTCTAATTCTTCATTCTGAAAAGGAAGATTCTCCATTGAACCAACAATACCCTTGACTCTATCCTGAAGATTCAGTTTATGTACGTTAAGATTGAATAGATCTATAAAGCCGGGAAATAAGTCGATTCCTGTAATATACCCTGACGTACAACTAGCCATTGCCATTGTCTGACTACCGGTGCCACAACCAATATCAGCAATTTGTGATTCATTCGTCAGATTATCAATAAAGCTCAAAGCTTTAATCGTTACTTCGGGACTCCCAGGTCCTTGTCGTTCTAGGCTTGAAAAATATTCGCAGATTAATTTAAAATCAAAGTCGTGAATCGATTTTTTTTCCTCGTTCATGATGTTTTCCTTGTTTAAATTCAAGCCGTTGCAGCAGCTTGCCCTTCCGGAAGAAATGCTAGAACAATTCGCTCTGGAGGAATACCTGCGGCAATTAAGTCTTGGCTGATTCCCCGTTTCATCCCGTCATATTCCACCCAAACCTTGCCTTCACTCAACGTCACATAAATCAAATTTCCCCTCACCCGTCGTCCTCTATCCCAACCTACCTGCATCAATGCATAGCGATTTTGCGTGTCTTGACACTCTCCGCCCTATAAGTGCGGAGATTCTTAGTTCCGTGACACACCTTACAATTATCTATCAAAAGCGGCAATATTTAAACCAAACACCCGTAGAATTATACCAAGCATTGAGCCTAATTTAGATAACTCCAGAGGGAACCTGCTCCCTAAGCGTTTAGAGATTACTCTCTATGTTTCGGTCTGCCCGACCGTACATTGTTTTTTGCAATGCAAGACTAAGAGAAAATAAAAAGTCGCCCTATAACGTTCATTTTCTAACCTATCACTCCTGAGCTACTTCTGCCTGTAAGCCAAATTGCTCACGCACTGCCTTTAATGATTTTCCTCTCTTTACCTTCGGACGAAGGCTTTGATCTGGCATATCAGAAGCCGAAATAACTTTCTTTTTTAAAGCCGCCTGTAGAAGATTTAATTCATCTTGAAGGTCTTCTAGTGACTCTCCGAAAGGCTCAATCGGCTTTTCTGAACAGGCAGCAATCGCGCCGCGATCATCATAATACACAGTGCGGATTGTGTAGCCATCATCCTCAAAGAACACCCGATAATCCCAGTGCATCATAGTTCTCCCTCCTCTCCTTGAAATATATACTTGTTCCTCTGCTTGGCAGCTATGCGCTCGATACTGACGATTCTAACTTTTTCCTCAACGTTATACAGAACGCGGTACACACCCAGCCTCAATTCCCATTCCGCTGTATCGTTTGGACGCAGGCGCTTCCGGTTGCGCGTCTCGGTAGCTGGCTCATAACCAAGGTTTGTCTCAATGCCATCAATAATTACATTCTGTTGGTGTTTCTTAAACCACTGCAAATCCTCAATAGCTTGGTCTGTTAACTCAATCTCAAACACGATGGCTATAGGGTAAAGTGTTCCAAGTAAATGTTCATGCTACCATTCATATTTACAACCAGGAAACCCAGAGCGATCGCTTATGTAAAGTATAACCAACTATAGTTGGTGAACAAGAGGTTCTCAGGTAAGGACAGCGTTTATCTGACTTGATGAATCTTTGGCGAACAGTACACGATGAAATGCGATCGCGCTTAACACCAACCCCTTCATCAACCTTCTACCCGGTGAATCGGAATTTGGATTTCACTGCGCTTGGCGGGTTCAGGAACATAAGGAGCATCGTAGAAGAAGCGGCGAGGTGCGCCAACGACAGTCCATTCTGGATGCTGTGCTAACCACTCTCGTAACCGTTGGATATTTTTTTGATAGCTAGAGTAATCGTAACTCCCTTTTAACCCAAGACTGACAACTGTCATGGGTTGTATATCTTCGACTTGAATGTTTTGGCTAATTTCGTCAGGATAGATATCCGTGCTGCGGTAGAGGAATGAAACCAGCGCTTCCCCTTGTTCATAAGGTGTACCCATTTGATTGGCTTCCAGGGTGCTAACTGGATAACGGGTTTCTACTGGAGCCGTCATCGAGATATTGTTAGAACTGATATGGCGATAGAGAGGGTCAAAGGCTCTATTGGCTGCCATTGAGAGTTCTCCTGAATAGCGAACTGTGGCAGAGCGGTAGGCTGGATAGTGTTTGACCTCAATTTTTCCATCTGGTGTTGGCGGCGGAAATCCTTCTGGCAAGGGAGCCGTAGCCGCATCGTAGGCAAAGAAGGCGATCGCAACGACGGCTAGGATTCCTAGGGGTAACAATAAGTGCTTTAGCTTCACACAGAACCTCAGAAACTCTTTCTATTCTAGATTAGGCAGTTCTTCAGGGGAGCAGATATATCTTCCTGGCAAAGTGCGATCGCGCGATCGCAATCCCCTCTCCAAGCAAGACTGACTCGAAGCTCACTCAAATTTTGGTGGATGTTCCCCTAGCTTGACCCACATCCGACGCACGCGAATCAACTGGGGACGATTCATCTTGAGGGTAGTGATCGTTGCTCGACCAACAGGTGTCAACCCGATTAACTCTGTCGCATCCTTACTCCAGGTAAAATGCTTCTCCCACACTTGGCGATGGGGATGAAACAGAGGAACCGTCTGCTGGGTAGTGGGGTCTAATCCGGTTTGAAGAGTGGCTTTGTAGCGATTACAGGTAGGACAAGAAAGGCACAGATTCTCAAAAATTGTATCTCCACCAACTGAGCGAGGGATAATGTGTTCAAATTCAAAAATTACAACCGTCAGTGCTTCAGCCGTGCGGCAATAGGCACAGCAATGTCTAAAATGGGTGCGAACTTGTCGCTGTAACTCAACAGGAATATATGCGCTCACGCCACTGTCGCCAAGGTTTCTAGGCGGTGCAGGGTATACCTGGCGCGGGTTTTGAGGATTGTCAGTTGATCGACTTGTGCGAGCAGATGGTCTAGATTGGCAATTTCGTCAGCAGAGAGTTGGGATTCTGTATTCCGAACTAGCAAATCGTCCAATTGATGTTGTGCAGCGGGAGCTAGCCTACTATCGGCTAAAGCTTGTAGTTCATCTAGGCTCAAGCCGATTAAACATTCCTCATCCACAGCTAGTGGGTTCGCCAGTCGATTATAGGCTTCCAAATCTAATAAGACACCAACTCGCTCCCCCTGTTCATTGGTAACATAGCGCACTTGCTCAGACATGTTTTTTGTGTAAGGTCTTTGGATTCATCGTAGCTTATGGGAGTTTGGCGATCGCAATCCCCTACTGCTGCGGCTGTGAAAGAGTGGACTTCGAGCAGAACAGCGCGTTTAGATGCTTGCTATGATACTACCTGTGATACTATTGCTGGATGGGCAAATTAGAGAAATTAGTAGAGTAATTCCTGAATAAACCGCCAGAAGTGCGGTTTGAGGACGTGCGCTACCTTCTGGAAGCTTTCGGCTTTGAAGAGAAAAGGTCGAAGGGTAGCCACCATAGTTTTCGAGATTCACAAGGTAGAAAAATTACTGTACCCAAAAAAGGCGGACAGAAAGTTAAAGGGGTGAGTAACTGTAACCAAAACCCTTGACACATCTACCCATTGTTGCCCATTTATTGGTAAGGTTCTATCCGGAGAGAGTTGACTGAGGTGATATAAAATAAGACGAACATTGAGAGGTCGAATCAATGGCTACTATCA
>NZ_JAVJQP010000027.1:0-108156 GCF_040218875.1 Coleofasciculus sp. D1-CHI-01 | reverse complement strand
CGTGTGCTCTTCCGATCTATAGTTGGGTATTTTTGGCTGGGATTGTCCCGGTAAGGTTGAAGTTTTCATGTTTTTGTCTCCTTGATAAAGATTGAAGCCGAGAACTAAAGTTCTGGCTTAAAGCTTAAACCCGTTAAAACGGGTTAAAACGATTACCCGGTTTTTTAGCTTGAGGTTTCGGAATGTTATTTCCTGGCGTTTGAGATTGTAGGTTGGGTTTCGACTTCGCTGAACCCAACAGAGTATAGGGCTGAAGCTTTTACTACAAGCCGGATATCCTGTAGGGTGGGCACTGCCCACCACCATACCAGTCAGTAACATTTCTCTTCAGTCAGTATCATTCAGATTAGGATATATTGAATCACTGGTACGAAAAGGTAGCCGTAATAATGCTTCGGCTTTCTGCCTGTTGCTCGATCAACGATTAACGTATAACCATCATGTCCAGAATTCGACCGACGGCTAAGCCACTAAAAGCTAGGGTGACTAAAAACCAAAAGGCTTGAGTGTTTTTTAATCCGGTGGCTTGTATCGGTTGTTTGGCAAAGGCTACACCAAAGGCTAGAATTATGCCTAAAATCCAGATCAAAAATAAGGCGATGACTAACAGTTGAAAATTGAAACGCAGGCTGGGAGGGTACGCCCTGGCTAGGGTGCCGATCCAGACAACACCAATTACCCAAGTGATGGCTAATGCGATCGCGCTTTTGCCTCGCCAAGCTAAGTGTACGGTGACGGCTTGGGTTCCTAGCCAAATTAGCGCCGGGGCTTGATAAAGGGATAATAACCAACCGGCTAGGGTGTATCCGATGAGGAGACTGATTAGATGTAGCCCCAGTAGTGATTGTCCGGATTCGATTGTTGGTGTAGACAGTTTTTGCATCATTGGGGGAATCTCATTCTTTGTCTTTTGTCCTTCTTAGATTCAGGATTCCCGTTTTTTTGGCGAAACTCACAACATCGGAAAGGTTTGGGGTGCAAGTTATTCCGTTAGTGGTGAAGAGGGCGGGTTTTGTTGTTCCGTTAGGGGTGAAGAGGGCGGGTTTTGTTGTTCCGTTGGTGGTGAAGAGGGCGGGTTTTGTTGTTCCGTTAGGGGTGAAGAGGGCGGGTTTTGTTGTTCGGTTAGGGGTGAAGAGGGCGGGTTTTGTTGTTCGGTTAGGGGTGAAGAGGGCGGGTTTTGTTGTTCGGTTAGGGGTGAAGAGGGCGGGTTTTGTTGTTCCGTTGGTGGTGAAGAGGGCGGGTTTTGTTGTTCGGTTATTGGTGAAGAGGGCGGGTTTTGTTGTTCCGTTATTGGTGAAGAGGGCGGGTTTTGTTGTTCCGTTATTGGTGAAGAGGGCGGGTTTTGTTGTTCGGTTATTGGTGAAGAGGGCGGGTTTTGTTGTTCCGTTATTGGTGAAGAGGGCGGGTTTTGTTGTTCCGTTATTGGTGAAGAGGGCGGGTTTTGTTGTTCCGTTATTGGTGAATATCTGAATTGATTCCCTAAACCCGCCCCTACGATTGTGCCTAAACCCGCCCCTACGATTGTGCCTAAACCCGCCCCTACAATTGTCCCTAAACCCGCCCCTACACAAATATTTGTTATCTGTCATTGTTCAAGATGGCACGACGGGCTAATTTGGCGTAAGTTTTGACGGTTTGGTAGCGCATATCTAGATCATCTGCGATCGCGTTTAAGGATTCACCCATTTCTCGTCGGGCTAATATAGTCGCCCAGGTTTCGGCGATGTCTTGCGCCCGATTTCCTCCCTGGCGCTGGCGTTGGGCGAGAAACTGTTGGGTTAATTCGCTGATGCGTTCGGCTAATAGGGTTTCTATTGAAGGGAGGGCGGGGGTTTCAGGGGATAACCAGCCTAGGCGAGTTTGTCCTAAACCAAAGGGGGTTTTGTGTCCCGTGCCGCAGTAGGGGGCAAATTGGGCTAAGGTATGGAATAATTGGCTAAATTCTGGGTGTTGGCTGGCACCTGAGTCCAGTCCTAACGCGATCGCACCTGTGAATCCGGTGACGACTCCTTTCTTTCCTGCTGCGACTTTCATCGATTCTAAACGGTGACGCTGAATCACGACATTTTCTTCTACCCAGTCTAAAAAGGCGGTTTGGTTAAAGGGGCGATCAGAAAAATTATTCCAGCGCCGCAAGTAGCTGTGGAAGAGATTCGTGGGAACCGGTAAGGGGAAATGGTGTCCCTTGCGGCGAAAGCTGGTGGGGGTGAGGAAGCTGAGGCTTAGGGATTGGGGGTGGGTGGGGGTTGGGGTGAATAAGTTAGGATACGTGGTTGGTGCTAAAGCGATGTGCCAATGGCTAATTTTCAGGACAGCACGGCGTAATTTAATCATATCTGGCAGGTGATCAACCCATTCGGCTAGCCATCGGCTTAGGGGTTGGTAAAGGGCGGTGATGTACCAACGGTAGGTGGTATTGGGTTTGAGTTTGAGGGTTTTTCCAGAGGTGAGGAAGTCTCCGTCTAAGCGGGAGAGGGTGAAGGGTTTCTCGGATTGACCATCATGGAGATAGGCGGAGAGTTCGGGGTTGGTTTGGCGGACTTGATCTAAGAACCAGGCGTGGAGTCCGACGGTGTATTGAGTATAGAGGGAGTCTGGGGCGTTGGCGGTTAATTCTAAGACAAGTCCGACTAATTCCGTATCCGCCGCCCAAGGATGGCGGGATGGAGGGGGTTGGGTTTGGCGGCGTTTGCGGGGTGCCATGATGGGGTGAATGCCGGATTTTTAAGGGGTTGATTCTATATATATAGGGTAGACTGAGTTGTCTCAAACCTGTTTCATTAACTCTCCTGGCGAATTCAGATCGGTTAAATGCCGAGTAGCGCTGTCTTCAAGCAATTGACGGATGAAATAATGAAGCAGACTAAACATGACCTCTGGCTGTTCACAGCGATCATCGAAAATGAGATGTAAAGTGGGTAAATCCTCGGTTTGAGGATGCTTAGCTAGTTCAGCTAACGCCGTTTCAAAGGCGATCACCTCTTGGCGCGATCGCATCAATTTATTAGCCTCTAAGACACGAATCCAATTGGTTTGTGACATCAGCTATTCTCTCCCTGATCAAAAATACCCTGCCAAGCTAACTTATTTAAGCTGCGTCTAATTTCTGGCGTGTAAAGTCACTGACGCCAATAAATTGATCTATTTTCCCTGTTACTCACGAAAATACAAGGGTTTCCATCCCCTTTCGGGGAAGTGGGCTTGTCAAGTCCTATTTTTTCTGAAAAATCAGAAAGTGTTATCAGAAAGTTTCCATCCCCTTTCGGGGAAGTGGGCTTGTCAAGTCAGGCAGTCCGTCGTTAGATGCTGGCGTAGCCGAGTTCAACAGTTTCCATCCCCTTTCGGGGAAGTGGGCTTGTCAAGGAAAAGGTAAGTTAATTCGTCCAATTGGAGGGGAAGACGTTTCCATCCCCTTTCGGGGAAGTGGGCTTGTCAAGGACTAGTCTCTAGACTGGTTTTGTTTTATAGCAGAAGTTTCCATCCCCTTTCGGGGAAGTGGGCTTGTCAAGTATTTATCGATCCCTATTCAAGGCGCGACTACTCCATAGTTTCCATCCCCTTTCGGGGAAGTGGGCTTGTCAAGAACATAACCCAGCGAGACATGTATCGTGTCCTCACAGGAAATGTTTCCATCCCCTTTCGGGGAAGTGGGCTTGTCAAGATTACTCTCGAAGTTGGTGGTGAAGAAGCCCAAGCGTTTCCATCCCCTTTCGGGGAAGTGGGCTTGTCAAGCACCCGAACAGCTGAACAAGCAAATTATCCAACCCGTTTCCATCCCCTTTCGGGGAAGTGGGCTTGTCAAGTCATTAGATTTCCAGAAAGGAGAATTTCATGGAGTTTCCATCCCCTTTCGGGGAAGTGGGCTTGTCAAGAGAGGAAGAGAGTTTACTCAGTTCAGTTGTAGGATATAGTTTCCATCCCCTTTCGGGGAAGTGGGCTTGTCAAGAGTTCGCTCAGGAAACCTTACAGAGAGCGAGTTTCAGACGCCAAATCTACACACCTTTTTTTATTGTCAATTACTCAGCGCTTATTGACAAAAATCTCCGGTTTTCATCGTCCAAAACCCTTACCTAGACTTCCATCGACACACCTCAACGGAAAAATGAGGGTTTCAGCGATCGCGTGACCTGTGTCGATGAGCTAATTTACTGTATTTTGCTATGCAGTTTTCTAGGTTCTGGCGTTAATCGTAGCATTATACCACTATTTTTACAATTACTCAAGCGTTACTCAGCTTGTTATAACCTGTAGGACACCTTATAGAGCAAAGGCAGATTACCTTTAATTCTGCTGTAGGGGCGACCCGCCTGCACAAATCAACAACTAGAGAAACAGGGCGGGTTTATTCACATCGAGGTGCAACCGAAAAGATAGTAGTAAAACCCGCCCCTACAGAGGATCGGGTCGCCCTTTACTCAACCCCATTGTGGGAATAAATTAGCGAACACAAAGAAATCTTCCTGTCGTAGGAAAAGGGTCTTTCCCAGGGGGTGCTACAGTAGCCTCGTACTCACTCCAACAGTAAAAACTATGAACGCGATTCAACTTCAACTACTTCCCCATCAAACCCAAACCGGTTTACCCTATCAACACCTGCATTTCCAGATTGCCACAGAAGACGGCATTATTTCCCCCCCAGACATTAAAGGAATCAAACTACCAGAAGGAATACCCTTCAACCAAGGGATTGTCATCGAAGGAAAAGGTCCGATTTGGCTGTACAGTTACCTAGTTCACGAATGTCATCCCGCCGCCTGGGTGGGATGTTATGACCCCCGTTTAGGCGTTGTTGTGGTGGCGACTCACACTCATGATGTCTCGGTGGGTGAAGTATTTCCCGTGGAATTACCCGCCGCCCTGTCTCGGTAATCCAACATCCAGCGAGGGGGATTATCAGATATTGAGGCTCAAACATCCGCCCCAAGTTCAAAGGACTGGCTGAGAGCTATTGTCCCTTAAAATGGACTTCAAACTGAATGTCACTCACTTAAGCCGAATGTTGCTGACTTAGGGCTGGTGGGCGATGCCCACCCTACAGTCTATGAAGGATTTCGGCGATCCCAAAAGGCTTATTTAGGTGCCATTGGGCTTACGCGGAATGCTGCTGACTTGGACGCCAGGAAATCAATTTCTTATCTTTAAGCTCAAGTAAACTAAAGATTAATAGATTTAAGGCTTTGAACCCGTTTTAACGGGTTTTAGCTTTGAGCCTGAACTTTAGTTCAAGGCTATAGTTCTTAAACGCACGCTGAATTATGACTCATTCTCTCAACCCCCTAATCATTGGAATCGCCTGGTGTCTCGCTTGGGGCGAGGGGCGTGAACCTGATAATCTAAGTATCTTGCAGCAGATGCGAGAGGCGCTGCGTCAAGGGAAAGATGTTACGGATACAGAAGCACTAAAGTGCTTACTACAAACGGTAGATCAAGGGAACAATGTTTCGGAAATAGACGCACTAAAGTGCTTACTACAAACAGAAGGGCTAGACTTTCCTCAGACGTTGGCGGACTTACAGCAATTAACCGAACAGTATCCAACACTGTGGACATCTAAAATTGGTTTAGTCTACGGTGGTGCAACAAAGATTAAAGGCTATGTGTTTGAATCCGCTAAACTTCCCGAAATTCGGGGCGCATCGGCATTACTGGATCGAATTAATTTAATTGATTTACCTGCCTTTTTCAAATGTGAAGAATTGCCAGAAGACTTTCCTGAATGTTACCGAGCCAGACAATATTGCCAAAGGGTTAGGCGAGACTTACAACACAAAGATAAAAAACTACACTCGTTATGGGACGCACTGATTCCGGAGTTAGTGATTTACTCAACCGGGGGTAATATTTTAGCCTTTTGTCCAACAGCCTTTGTCCCGGATTTGGTCAATTTAATTGAAAAACGCTATACAGCAGAAACTTTGACCGCTAATTCTTGTGCGGTAGGAGAAAGTTTCAGATTGCTGGAACTGCGATTTGGATTACTTGACCATCCGATTGAACAAACCAAATGGTTAGACTGGTATCTAGAGGATGAGAAACGGCAAACTAATCCGATTACAATCGCCTACTTTGGTCAAGTCAAAAATGGTCAAGACTGGAAAGAGTTATTTGAAAACCGCAAGAATTTTAACGAAATAACTGGGAAATTAGCGGCTTTATTTCAGAAACGACGCAACGGGAATAACTTACCCGATCGCCAACGTCCCAGCCGTCGCTATCCGCCTATGTTTGAAACCCATCCTTATTTATTGCGGGATGAAGTCGAACATCGCCTAGCTATTGCTTCTGGGAGTCTTTTTCCGGATGAACCTTGGTTTTCTGATGCTTTAGCCCGTAAGCGTATTGTTGGACAACGAACGAAAGGGGAAGGGAGTCGAAGTCAGACATGGTGGACAAAAAACTCGGATTGGAAATGGCAACTTGGTCAAGTTAAGACGTTATGGAATTCAGGGTATCTGGAAAGCTGGGTGGTTAAATTTAGGCGGTTTATCGAAAAAAGTCACTATCGAGATCGCTATTATCAAGACATTCCCAAACAGAAGATTGGCGAAGCGCGATCGCTTACCGAAATTGGCAATGCTGGGAATGGTTTTGTCGGCTATATTTATGCTGATGGCAATAACATGGGAGGTTATATTCAGAAAAAATTAAAAACCCCCCAAGATTATCGCCGATTTAGCCGAGATATCTTTACCGCTACAGAGGAATCTGTTTACCACGCCCTCGGACGACATCTTAAACCTCATAAACTAAATGGTTTAACCGGAGATAATCAACATCGGAATGGCGCGATTATTTATCCCTTTGAAATTCTCACGATTGGTGGGGATGATGTCATGTTAATTGTTCCAGCCGATAAAGCACTGGCAATTGCTAAAACTATTGGCGAGGAGTTTGAGCGAATCCTTCTGGAAGGCGAAAAGATACAAGGGAAAGAAGACTATCGAATTACTGATTCAGCAATTATCTCCCGTTCTCAAGACTGTCACCGATACCAAGGGCAGATATCTGTCAAACCTTCACAATGTAAACTGAGTATGTCAACGGGGGTTTTAATTACGGCTTATCAAACGCCCATTTATTATGCTGAAAACTTGACCAATCAATTACTTAAGTCAGCCAAGAAGAAGGCGAAGCAGTTAAAAAAAGACTATGGCTATCATGGCGGAACTGTTGACTTTCTTACCCTGAAGTCAGTAACGATGATTTCCTCCAATATTGAAGCCTTTCGCCAAGAGGCTTTAACTAAGCAGGAAAAAGGCAAACCAAAGTTGAAACTTTATGGCGCACCCTACACCTTACATGAACTCGGCGGATTGATAGAAACTGGGGAGAAACTAAAGCAGTCAGAATTTCCGCGATCGCAACTTTACCAAATCCGCAGCTTATTAGAGCGAGGTAAATCTACAACGATGCTAAATTATCGATATTTCCGGGTGCGATTACAACCGGAAAACCAAAAATTATTGGAGGAGTATTTTGAAAAAGCCTGGTGTGATGCTAAGACTAATAAGGGGAATTTAGCACCCTGGATGTCGTTACCAGAAAAGGATGGTACGACTACTTATGAAACCATCTGGCGAGAATTGGTCGAACTTTATCCTTTTATTATTGAAACGGCTGAACAACCGAACCAGACGGAGGCGCGATTACCATGATTTATCTGCAAGAATTACTATCAAATCCAGTTGAAACCATCTCCCTAACAGCTATTATTGATACCGCTTTATGCGTGGGTGCAGGAGGTTCTTCTGGTTCTCTCGCCGATAAGCCAATTGTGCGTACTGCGGACAACAAACTCCTGATTCCTGCATCTCAACTTAAAGGGCGTTTGCGCCATGAATGTGAGAAATTAGCACGGGGGTTAGGGTGGGCAATTTGTCAAGCCCCTAATCCTCAAATGATGTGTCCCCAACGTGCAGATTTTCCCGAAGAAGAGGCGAGGCGTTTTCAACGAGACGAGGATTATCGAGTAGTAGGAGATAACCGATATCATTGTTTAATTTGTCAGATTTTTGGCAATCCCGCCTTACCATCACGAGTCATCTTTGATGACTTAATTTGCCAGGAAAAACCAGAGAATCTCCCACCAGAAGTTCTCCGCCCAGGTGTGACGATTAATCGTCGTCGTCATACCGCCGAAGAGAAAAAACTCTACTTCCTAGAAACCTCACCCGCTAATGTTCAGCTTAAGTTTACTGGAGACATTCATCTTCAACCCAATTCTCCTGCTTCTACCAAAGCCTTAATTTTAGCCGGATTACACCATATCAACGCTTTGGGCGGTTCTAAATCCACAGGTTTAGGATGGCTGACGTGGGAAATTAAGGGGTTGTCAGTAGATGAAAGGGATTGGCAAACCCTGTTACCAGGAGAGAGAAAATGAAACAGATTCAACTAACCATTACCGCCTTGTCACCTCTAGCCATTGGGCGGAAAAAACCAGGGGGTTCAGTGAGTGAAGCGGGAGACTATATTCCCGGTTCAGTAATTCGGGGGGCGATTGCTTCCCAGATGATTCAACAGTCTAATCTGGAACATCCTGATTTAACAGCAACTAATAACGATTTTAAGGACTTATTTCTCCGAGACAATGCGGCAATTTTCCGGAATGCCTATCCCGCCCCCACAGATAGTAATGCAGAGGTTAAGGTGTTACCTGCTACTGCCTTAAGTTCTAAGACGAATCCTGGATTTAAGCCAAAAGGTTACGGCGTTTTTGATACTCTCATTAATCGCTTCTGTGCTGAATGCTATGGTTATCCTTATGATCCGATATGTCCCCAAGATGGTGGACGAGTTGAACCCTATAGTGGATTTTACAGCCAAAAGAATCAGCAAAACTATCAAACTCATTCCGTATCTAAACGTTTGCTAACTCGTGTGGGCATTAATCGGCGTCGGGCGACAGCAGAAGAACAAGTTTTATATAGCATTGAGGTTCTGAATGAAACGGAGACTCAGCAACCCGTTGTTTATCGCAGTTCGATTCTAGTCGAAGATGATAACCTGGCAGATCAACTGACTCAATTTATCAATGTCAACGCGAGAAACTTCCGTCTAGGTGGTGCGGCATCGCGAGGCTTGGGTAAAGTGGAGATTCAGGGAACCATGAGTTCAGTTAAGCAAACCCTGGAATCCCGTATTGATCAGTTTAATCATGCTATCCAAAACCGTTGGCTTGAGTGGGGAAATCTCTTTGGCAATCGTCCCTTAGAGAATCGGATTTACTTTACATTAGACTTGCAATCTGATGCGATTTTAACCGAAAACTGGCAACGAACTATGGTAATTTCTGAAGATATGCTAAAGAAGTTTGCTCAGTTAACGGATTACTCGGTTGAACTACACGTTGCTTATAGCAGCTATGACTATGTTTCGGGCTGGAATTCGGCTTGGGGATTGATGAAGGATGTGGAATTAATCACCAATAAAGGTTCTGTTTATTTATTTAGTACAATCAAAGAAAAGGAGAAAAATTGGATTGCTGCGTTAGAAATGTTAGAGTTGAAAGGAGTAGGCGATCGCACGACTGAAGGGTTTGGTCAAGTACAAGTTTGTAATGATTTTTATACTATCGTTTGGGAGGAGGCTGTATGAATTTACAAGAGCAAAAAGTGGAACTTCAGATACAAAAAGGTATACGACAAGCTGAGGATGATTTAGTCCTCTGGATTCAAGAGGCGTTAGATACGACTAAGTATGGCAATTTAGAAGAGTCTCAATTTCGCAATTTAGTCCGGGTTGCTGATACAACGGATAGTGCGGAAGTGATTAAGAATTTTATTCGCTATCAAGTCGGTCGAGATGAAAAATGGGGGAGGGGTAAAGGTTCTCTAGCGGAGAGAATTATTCAAGATATCGATGGGAATATTAAAAAAATTGCTCAGAGTATTGCTGAATCATCTCAAGGTGAGTTGAAGCAAGTTTGGTTAGAGTTGATTCGCCGTTATTTGGGCTATGGGTCTCGTCATCTCAAGTATTTGAAAGATGGTTAAAATTGATTTTTTAGGTTAATGGAGGCTTTACGGAACAAATAATAAGCAGGGATACGGCTATGCTTATATAGGAAGAATAACTATTCTGTGTGCATCAATAGAATCGGAGAGTTTGAGAGAAATGGTTAAAACAGTGATATGTTCTGTCGGTATTAGCGCTGCTAGAAAAATTCCAGGAGTTAGACCACTAACGAATTGGGTTAAACAGCAACCTAGTGTGAAAGATGCCGCTGAAACAATATTTTTGACTTTCCGTGATATTCGCCCAGAGGGAGAAAGTTTAAAAAATGAATTATCTGCTGAAGTTCATTCTCTGGTGCGGATTGGGATCACGGATAGGGATAGAGTAATTCTGCTGGCTTCAAGTACAGAGGATGGGTATTGCTGTGCTATTGCGGTTGAAAAATATTTGCATCATTACTGGACTAATCTAGAGGTGCAAATAAAACAAGTTCAAGGCTTGCAAGTTTTAGATGCTGAACTATTCCGGACAACGGGTGTCGTTGAGTTTGTTCGACATATTATTGCTGAAATTAATAGCTATGGGGCAAGTAATATTATCCTGAATCCAACTGGAGGATATAAAGCACTGGTTCCTTACACTGTTTTAGTCGGGATGTTAAAAGGAGTTAAGTGTGATTACATTTTTGAGCAGTCTACTAAATTTCTAGAATTACCGCCACTTCCGGTAGAATTCAGCCGTTCGCAATTTGAGGCTCATAAAGGTTTATTTGAAAAAATTGAGCGCGAAACAGCTATTCCTCAAGCTGAATGGGAAAGGAATGTCTCTTATGATGAAAGAGAAAAGTTGAAGTCGCTCGTTGAGCATATTGATGGACAGGTGACTCTATCGGCTATTGGTATCTTATTCCTTGATGAGTTACGTAGTCCTTCTGTCTTGGTTCCCTTTCTTTCTCAAAAAGCTATTAAAGATTGTTTTGAGAATATTAAACAACTGGATGACTGTGATCCATTTCGCTTTCTGTCACGAGTAGCGGCTTCTAAGGGTACTTTTGAGCAAAAGGAACATATTAATGTTGGCAATGGATTACGCTGGCTCAAACCTGGGAGAACTACTGACCGCTATTTGGTGTCTGTAGAAGGTTGGCGTCTGTTGGTGTGGAGAGTCATTCGTGAGGATCAAGAGGGTTCAAATTATGCTAGTAAAATTAAAGTTAATCCTGAGACAGAACGACGTTCCTATTCTCCTTTCATGCGTATGGATTTTGTGGATTAAGTTCAAGATGTGTTGAGTTAGTCATGGGTTGGTGGTGGGGAAAGCGAAGGTTGATGGCGCTAAAGCGCAACTACGAACGAATTGGGGGATAATATGATGTTTGATTGTTTTAAGAGTCGTTTGGAAATTAGCGGGAAGTTGACGACGGTAACGGCACTAAGAATTAGTGCAGGGCGTTCCACGGAACCAATTGGTTCGGATTTACCAGTGATTAAAGATGCGTTGGGTAAACCGTTGATACCGGGCGCTAGTTTTAAGGGGGCTTTGCGATCGCGCTTGGAAAGCTTCCTCCGTGGTATCCTGGGCGGGGAGCGGACTTTGGTGGCTAATCCGGCGGTGGAGGAGGAGTGGTCAATTACGGCTCAGGAAATGAAGGAATTGAAAGAGCAATATACCACGGATACGGCGCTGACTGAGGCTATTTTAAGTCAGACTGATTTAATTTCTTGTCTATTTGGTTCGCCTTGGCTGGCGAGTAAGTTCCAAGTTCGAGATTTGATGGTTATCTCAGAGTATTGGTTTGGTCAATATCAAGAACGGGATGGGGTGGCGATTGATAGAGATACGGAAACCGCCGCCGATGGGAAACTTTATGATTTCCAAGTGGTTCCAGCCGGAACTCCGTTTAAGTTTAAGGCGGTGGTGGAAAATGCTGAGGATTGGGAGTTGGGGTTGTTAATGATTGGGTTACATCAGTTTGAGACTGAACAAATTCCTTTGGGGGGAGGGCGTTCACGGGGTTTGGGTGTGGTTAAATTGGAAGTTGAGGAGATGGATTGGTTTGATGCTAGAGATAAAAATAAGCCAGATGGGATTGATGGGGTTAAGTTGCTAAATTATCTTAAGAAAATGGTTAATAATGAGGGTTCGGTTTATGAGGATGGTAAAAACTATAAGGATCAGTGGGTACAGTCTTTGATTGGTTATCTGGAGAATCGGGAAAATCAGAATTCTGAGGTGAATGTGATGTAATAAAATTGTAGGGGCGGGTTTAGGGACTTAATCTGGCTTGTAACCAACATCTGAACAACAAAACCCGCCCTTATTCACAGGAAAGCAGATACCCATCGTAGGGGCGGGTTTAGGGATTTAATCTTGTTTGTCACCAACACCTGAACAACAAAACCCGCCCTTATTCACAGGAAAGCAGATACCCATCGTAGGGGCGGGTTTAGGGATTTAATCTTGTTTGTCACCAACACCTGAACAACAAAACCCGCCCTTATTCACAGGAAAGACGATATCTGTAGGGGCGGGTTTAGGAATTTAATCTGGCTTGTAACCAACACCTGAACAACAAAACCCGCCCTTATTCACAGGAAAGCAGATACCCATCGTAGGGGCGGGTTTAGGGATTTAATCTTGTTTGTCACCAACACCTGAACAACAAAACCCGCCCTTATTCACAAGAAAGACGATATCTGTAGGGGCGGGTTTAGGGACTTAATTTGGCTTGTCACCAACACCTGAACAACAAAACCCGCCCTTATTCACAGGAAAGCAGATACCCATCGTAGGGGCGGGTTTAGGGATTTAATCTTGTTTGTCACCAACACCTGAACAACAAAACCCGCCCTTATTCACAGGAAAGCAGATACCCTATCGTAGGGGCGGGTTTAGGGACTTAATCTCGCTTGTCACCAACACCTGAACAACAAAACCCGCCCTTATTCACAGGAAAGCAGATACCCTATCGTAGGGGCGGGTTTAGGGACTTAATCTCGCTTGTCACCAACACCTGAACAACAAAACCCGCCCTTTTTAAACGGTGCGTTACGCTCCGCTAACGCACCCTACATTTGAATTACAAACTATGAGAGGTGAGGTGATGATTATGTCATTTAGTAAGTACACCAGTATTGCGGATGTTATTCAAGAGTTTCAAATTACTTATAATGAGGAAAATTTTATTGTTGAATCTCCTTTTGATATTCCGGACTATTTCCGGGAAGATCTCCAGATGGTGATGCGGGAAGGGGTGGTGAATAATTCAGAGTTTGCGATTTGTGAGAATCTCATTTATCCGGTGCTGAAACAGGTCTGGAAATGTTATTCTAGTAAGTTTATTTTATGGAGTCATGAATCGCTTAATTACGATGAGACGCTTTCTGGATTTCCGGAGTATATTTTAGCTAAACGCTCTCCACTGGGAAAAGTTGTTTTTGACCAACCCTATTTCTTACTGGTTGAGGCAAAACAAGATAAGTTTAAAGAGGGGTGGGGTCAGTGTGCAGCCGAAATGGTGGCGGCTCAACGCCTGAATCAATATCCTCAGATTACTGTCTTTGGGATTGTTTCTAATGGTGATCGTTGGCAGTTTGGTAAACTAGAAGGCAATGTATTTACCCAAAATATTACGTTTTATAGTATTCAGGAACTCGATTCACTATTTGCAGCCGTTCACTCTATTTTTCAACACTGTGAAGCCCAACTAGATACCTTAGTCGCGGCTTAAAGGATAGGTTGTTTCAGATAAACTTAGATTATGCATAAACGATTGGTTAATCAATGTACGATTGATTTTAGTTTAATTCCCTGTGGTCCCATTCTGATCAAGTCAGGGCGAGAAGGTGCTGATCCGACGAAGCCGGATATGGAATTCGTGGAAACTTATCATGGGGAAGGGCGTTCGGTTTATTTGCCTGGAAGTTCTCTAAAAGGGGCAATTCGCGCCCATGGGGAACGAATTGTAAGAACAGTTGGACGCGATAATCGGAATTCTGATAATCCGAATAGCCTCTGGGCAAATGATCCGTTAAATGATAATTATGACTATCTGAAAAATAAGTCAGGTTATGAACTCTATAAGTTATCCTCGTTTACGGATCAGATGTTTGGGAATACGTCAATTTCTAGTCGGGTGAGAATTGAGGATGCTTATCCGGTTGAGTCTCAATCTGTGAAACTGGAAGAACGGAATGGGGTGGCGATTGACCGCGTGTTTGGTTCGGTGGCGGTGGGACCGTTTAATTATCAAGTTTGTACGGCGGGAGAGTTTCGGACTAAACTCCATCTGAAAAACTTCTCGTTAGCCCAATTGGGATTAATTGGCTTAGTGTTGCGGGATTTGGATGAGGGATGGTTTGGTTTGGGGTTTGCTAAGTCTCGCGGGTTGGGAATTGTGGAGGTGAAATTAAACCAGGCGGTTGTTCAATATCCGGGTTGTGTTGTTGAAAATCAACGGATTCGGAGTTTGGGTGGTGGCGGTGAATGGCAAGATAATCAACTTTTGGGGGCTGGTATGTTTTTGGCGGAAGCGGAACGAGAACGCTATGGTTTTCCAGCTAATGATATGCAAGATACTCCTGTGCGGGCGGAATCAATGGCGCTGGGGTTTGGGGTACAGTTAAACTGGCGAGGAAAGGAACAAGTTCAGGATTTATTTATGCGGGCGGTTCAGGCTTGGTGTCAGAGAGTGGAAGCAGGTGCAGCATGAGTCCTTTTGTTGGTGTTTGTCAAGATTTGCTCACTGAAACTCAGTTAAGAGAATTAGTGCAAAAGCAAGCTACTGCGCCGAGTTATTATTTTCTGCGCTGGAGTCATCAAGTTAGTGGAATTGTGGACAAATTACCTGATGATTTTTCCTCTCCTGAAGGACAGATGTTTAATTGCGATCGCGAGTTCCGTTGGAAACGCCAAAATGACCGTTATAGCGTCCTTGTGTTGTCGAATACGGGTGAGGTTCCAGGCTTTAAATCGATTATTGATGATACAGAATATGCCAGTGAATCTGAGGATAAATCCTATTGGAAAACTGAACAACGCCCAGCTTATGGGTATCCTATCAATGAAACCCGATTTCCGCGATCGCTCATTTATCCAGAGAGTCTGGATGTGAGTAAGACTTCCCCCAATCAGCCGAAATTAGCCCAGCGTTATTTTATCGCTCAACCAACCGCAACGGTGCATTTTGTTGCCTTAACTGTGGAAATGCCAAGATGAGTTATAATAAACCCCGTCCCCGTCCGCAGCTATCCCAAAGTATTGCCCAGAAACCTTATCATCTGATTCCTTTACCGAAAGACAAGCCGCAATTACAACCGCCTAAAGGACAAGATCAATATTATCGCGCTCGCGTTCATGGACGGTTACAGTTAAAGTTAACGGTGCAAACCGGATTACACGTTTCTACGGGTGTTGTCGCTTTGGGAACGGATGTGGGACAAACGTCGATTCCCTTGATTAAAACCATGATTCAGGGAAGCGCAGGACAGTTAATTATTCCGGGGAGTTCTCTTAAGGGTGTGGTACGGTCTACCTATGAAGCAATTACCCGTAGCTGTTTGTGTAAAACGAGGGCAAAATCCAATCAAATCCCCCCAGGCTATCAGGAATGTCGCGACAAAACCCAACTTTGTCCAGCTTGTCGGGTATTTGGGGCGCTGAATTGGCAAGGGTTAATTCAGTTTAGTGATGCTGAGTGTGAATCCACTGAATTTCGTCCCGGATTTATGCCCTCTCTCTATCGTCCTCGTCCTCATGAATACCCAGGTTATTTTAACCAGGAAAAGGTCGCTGGGCGCAAATTTTATTATCACACAATTCGGGCTATCGATAAAGGACAACAGCAGGGAATATCGGTACAACAAGCGGTGAAAACTTTTGGGTTTACCACATCATTACCCTATCGAAATTTAACCCAAGGGGAACTGGGAACCTTACTGATTGTACTGGGACAAGATACACAACACGCCATCGCCCTGAAAGTGGGTGGGGGGAAACCGATTGGGATGGGGACAATGACGGTTGAGGTAACGAGTATAGAACCTGTGGATAATATACGCGATCGCTATTTATCTTACCGAAGCCAATCCCAACCCCTCACCGGAAAACCTTTGCAACAGTTTATCCAACAGGCGATTCAGGCGGCGCATCGAGAATTGGTGCAATCTCAGCCATTGCAGGAGTTAGTCAAGGTGTTGGGATATCCGACACAGAGAGAACCGCCGGAAGGAATGTATTAGAAAACCCAACAACCCCCAATCCAACTAACTCCCCTCTCCTCGCAGGAGAGGGGCTGGGGGAGAGGTTCTTTCCAAATTATATTATTCTTTTCTATATGGTAATAACAGAAGACTTAACCGAACTCCAGTGGCAAATTGCCCATGCGATCGCGCAAACTCTAGTTCAAGCGGATACAGACGCGAATGAACTAGGAAAAGCGATCGCCTATCTTCGCAATTACGCCACCCAAGACGGAACCAAATTGTTTGATTATCTCAAAACCTTGGTCAGAAATGGCAGACAAATTGGACATAGTAAGCGAACGTCTGACTACTACCAAGCGATTGACAATGCTTGTAACCAATACCTAAAAGCCTATCAAGATAATCCCCCAGTCATGTTACATATTTTAGGCTGGTCTTATCGGCTAATGCGTTATTACCAAAACGCTGAACCTGTTGGCGAAATTAGCGCCCCCGTCGTCGAGTCAGCGCGTCAAGCGGAAATTGCTGAAGTGGTTAGCACTCATGATTTTCAGGTGGGTCAAATCTTAGACGCCACGGTTACAGGCGTTAAGGGAAATAAGGTAACATACACGATTTTGGAAACGATTAAATTAACGGAAAAAGAGCCAAAAAAAGCGAAATCGCTCTCTGAAGGGCAAAGGGTCAAGGTTGAGGTTGTGGCTCTCAAAGAGGATGGAAGTCTCAAAAAGGTTAAATGCGTTGGTTGAAATAACTTTGTTGGTGGTCATTGAGATTGCTCTGAGATTATGATAGAAGGTAATGCCCACAGATTTAGCGGGGACTTTGTAAACTTGAATACTTTACTGAGGCACAATAGATGTATGCATAGGCTCAAACATTCGTACTTACCTGAATCAACTCTTCAAACTTCACCTAGAAGGTCTGAATCAACTGTTCAATCATCAACTAGAGAGTATTTTGTAAGCTGTCATGCATTTAAATTGGGTATTAGTAGCGAGCAAGATGCTTGATGTAGCGAGCAAGATGCAAAGCCTGCGGCATGGCTTCGCTTAACGCACTACGGCAAGGCTTTCGCCGTTATTGATATTAAGGTTTAAATGCCGAACAGCTTATGAAAACCAAGCCCTTTAGCGAGTTGCGAAAGCGAATGACACCTGAGCGGAGGGCAAAAAACGAAGCTCGCGCTCAACTCATGCTTTCTGTATTCCATAAACCTAAAACAAACCCTACTTGTAGGGGCACGATATCATCGTGCCCGACTACTAGCGCACCACTGACACAGCATCCCGCCAAGGGAGCTAACTAATGGTACTAATGGTACTGAAAAGGGGACTAAAACTACCAAATCCTACCTAAATTAGCATGTTGCCAACTTGAAAGCCAGGAAATAAATTTCCGGAACCTAAAGCTCAAGTAAGCTAAAGCTTACTTGAGCTAAGTCTTTGAACCCGTTTTAACGGGTTTAAGCTTTTAG
This sequence comes from Coleofasciculus sp. D1-CHI-01, assembly GCF_040218875.1. Taxonomy (NCBI): domain Bacteria; kingdom Bacillati; phylum Cyanobacteriota; class Cyanophyceae; order Coleofasciculales; family Coleofasciculaceae; genus Coleofasciculus; species Coleofasciculus sp. D1-CHI-01. Next base: position 90,519 of record NZ_JAVJQP010000027.1, on the reverse strand, counting down.
CCCGTAGACGCGGAGCGGCTTCTCTTAGAGTACTTTAGTTCAGGGCTACTTTAGTTCAGGGCTACTTTGGAATTGATTGCTTTGATTTTAGAAAAGGGCGGGTTTTGCCACAAAAGTTAACGGTAACACCGCGATCAAAGTCCCTAAACCCGCCCCTACACCCCGGATTTGGGTGAAATAATTACCCTTCCATCTCATCCACCAACTTTGGCACCCCAGCCGTTAACACCTCATTCCCCGACTCGGTAACCAAAACATCATCCTCAATTCTGACACCAATCCCGCGCCAGCGTTCAGGAATCTCAGGTTGACCTTCCACAGGTTTAATATCTAAGCCAATATACAATCCCGGTTCCACTGTCACCACTTGACCCGGTTCAAAAGTTTGCCAGGATTCTTCCCCATTCTTATATACCCCAGAATCATGAACATCTAACCCTAACCAATGTCCAGTCCGATGCATGTAGAAGGGCTTATATTTCTCCTCCTTAATAATTTCCTCGATATCTCCCGCCAACAATCCCAAATCCATTAATCCTTCCACCAACACCCGCACGGCGGTATCGTGAAATAGATTATACGGCTTTCCCGGTTGCACTTGTGCGATCGCGTCTTGCTGCGCTTTCAACACCAACTCATAAATAATCCGTTGATCTCCGCTAAATTTTCCCCCAAGAGGAAACGTGCGGGTAATATCGGCATTGTAATACTGATAGGCACAGCCCGCATCAATTAACAGTAAATCCCCAGCTTGCATCTGGCGGGTATTTTCCACATAATGCAGGATACAACTATTCACCCCCGACGCCACAATCGACGGATAGGCTGGACCCAACGCCCCCCGTTGACGGAAAATATGTTCGATTTCCGCCTGAATTTGGTACTCATAACATCCCGGTTGGGCAAATTTGCGGGCGTGATTATGGGCGTCTACGGAAATCGCCGCCGCTTGACGCATCATCTCCAACTCCGTTGGACTCTTCACCAAGCGCATCTTCTGAAGCAGCGGATTCGTAGACTCAATCGCCATCGGACCCGTTCCCCGCTTAGGATACGTCCGCATCAACCTTTGCCAATGGGTGAGAACAGTTTGATTAAAGTCGCGATCGCGCCCTAACTGATAATAAATCCGATCTGCCTTCTCTAAATACTGGGGTAACTTCTCCTCCAGTTCCGTCATCGGATACGCCTCATCCGCACCGTAGCGTTCTTTCGCCCCATCAACCCCCGTCCGATATCCTGTCCAAACCTCCTTCTCTGGATCTTTAGGTTGGACAAACAGAATAAAGCGGTGTTCAGCATGGTGCGGCGCTAACACCGCCACGGCTTCAGCTTCATTAAACCCCGTCAGATAAAAGAAATCACTATCCTGACGAAAATTATATTCCACATCATTATGCATTACCGCAACCGGGGCGCTGCGGAAGATAGCCGTCCCCTGACCCATCTGACTCATCAACTGTTCGCGGCGTTGGCGATACTCGGTTTGTGAAATCATCATTACGCAATGCTCACTTTTGGGTAGACAATTAACCCCAGAACTGATATGTATGGTTAGGGTTTTATTATTCTTACTTTAGTCAATTCCGGCAATGCACGAGAGAACCGCTGGGATTTGACGACCACTTTGGGGGCATTCTACTAGAAGTTATCCTTCATCCTTCAGGGTTGATTGGTTATCGCCATAAACCCTGCTGCTTGGATTTTATCCCGGCGTATCTCCTCTCTCGCCAACTTAAAAGTCGGTGCCAGGAGAACTCAATCTATCGTAATACATCGTATTACCAAAACGCAATCATTTTCGAGGTAATTATGGCACAGTTTCCCTTGCAAGACACCCATCCGATCACCAAGCCCCTCGTCCAAAATATTTACGATGAAATTAGCACCGAATTGGGATTTGGGATGGTTCCCAATTTATTTAAATCTATGGCGATTCGTCCCGATTTTTTAGCCGCAACCTGGCAACAATTTCGCTGCACTATTTTAAAAGGAACGATTCCTCGCACGATCAAGGAAATGATTGGTGTAGCGATCTCCCAGGCGAATGGTAGCGATTATGCGCTAAAGGTTCATCTGCACAGCTTATCCGCATTGGGAATTAGCGAACAGGTACTGCAAATGTTAGTCAGCGACTTCGATAACTGTCCCTTACCGGAACGTGAAAAAGCCGTGATTCATTTTAGCTTGCTAGCAGCGACGAAACCCCAGCAACTCAGTGATACTGACTATCAACATCTGCATGAGTTGGGATTGGATCAAGCAGAAATCTTTGAACTGATTGCCACAGCTAACGTATTCACCGCTATTAATCAATATACCGACGCGATCGCTCTAGAAATCGATACCCTATAAACATCTGACTTCCACCCAGACTCGGCTTAGGGTAGGGGACGCTTCATGAAGAATTATCGACAGATGGTCGTTCAACTCCCCCAATTCTCGATCATGAATAATAATGGAGAAGTAAGACATGTAGACAAGTAGAGGCTTCCCCCATGATCAGATGAGGGATGAGTCAGATGAGTTTTTCTTTATTTGCCAGTAGCAATCATCAAATCGAAGCTCAGGATCGGGAACAACTCCTGCAAACTACCCGACAATTACTGACTCAAATTCAGGGGCTTTCCTCCCGGATTGCCGCCGTTAATGAAATTTCCAATGCAATTAACTCTTCCTTAAATTTAGACGAAATTTTACAAATTGTCAGTCAACAAGCCAAATGGTTATTAGACTTTCAGCATTGCAGCGTTTGTCTCAAAAGTGATGATGGTACGTTTCGCTTAGTCACCTTGTTTGGTTCACCAATTCCCTGCCCAAATTGCCCCATTTCCGGCAATAACCCGATTAGTCGCGCTCTAAAAACTGGACAATCTCAACTTAATCCCCAGGATTCCAGCGATACCTTTTTATCTGCCTACCCCTCTAAAATTATTCTGCCCCTAGCTAGAGATAATCAAGTTATCGGTTCGCTAAATTTTGCCACCAGCCACCCCTCTGGCTATTCCCAGGAAGATTTACGCATTGGTTATTTACTAGCGGTGCAATTAGCCTGTGCGATTCGCAATGCCAGATGTTTCCAGGAAATGAACGCGCTATTGGCAGAAATGAATCTGCTTTACTCAAGTCTGGAACGAGAACGACGTAAATCTGACCAACTTTTATTAAATATTCTCCCTGAACCGATTGCTTATGAGTTAAAGGAAACGGGAAAAGTAAAACCTGTTCATTATGACTGTGCCACGGTTTTATTTACTGATTTCAAAGACTTTACTAAAATTGCTGAACAACTCTCACCGGAAGCGCTAGTTCAGGAATTAGATTATTGTTTCTCGTTTTTTGATTTAGTCAGTGAAGTGTATAACCTGGAAAAATTAAAAACAATCGGCGATAGTTATATGGCAGTCTCTGGTATTCCCGTCGCCAAATCAACTCATGCTATTGATACAGTGCTAGCAGCTTTACAAATCCAGACATTTATTCACTGGCGACAAATTGAAAAGAGGCAGAAAAATGAACCCTATTGGCAGATTCGGATTGGTATTCATTCGGGTTCATTACTCGCAGGTGTGATTGGGCGGAAGAAGTTTACTTATGATGTATGGGGGGATACGGTGAATACAGCATCCCGGATGGAATCATCTGCGATTCCGGGAACGATTAATATTTCCCAAGCGACGTTTGATTTGGTTAAGGATTTTTTCCAGTGTGACTATCGGGGTAAAATTGCGGCTAAAAATAAAGGCGAAATTGATATGTATCAGGTTAAACGACTCAAACCCGATTTTTCTACTGATCCCCTCGGTCTGGTTACCAATGAAAAATTTAATGCGATTTATTCGACAATTTCTAGTCTAGCGGTTCAATAATCCTAAGTGTAGGGACTCGCACATTATTGCCCAAACGTTAGTGACTAAAAATTAGATCTGGGCGGGTTTAGTTACATCGGGGTTAGGGTAGAAACGATAGTAGTAAAACCCGCACCTACACATTCAAAATTCAGACGTAGCATGCTACGTCTCTACATCAATTAATGTCGGTGATTATTACTGTAATGAAATCTCGCCCCAGCCCACTGTAGTTTTTCTCGTAAAGTTTTGTAGTAGGAATTATTTTCGCGGAGAACAATAAACTTAGCATAGCAATCTGCCTTACGCACATCCACCCGTTGTCCGGGCCAAATCGGGGTTGCCATTACCCCATCCATCCACAGCTTGGTGTTGAGTTCATAATCGCCGAGGGGCCAAATGCTGACGATGGAACCCGCCGGTAAGACTAAGGGGCGACTAGATAGACTTAAGGGGCAAATCGGCGTTACCCCGATCGCTTCCATGCCATCATGGAGAATCGGACCGTTGGCAGATAAGGTATAGCAGGTGGAACCCGTTGGTGTGGAGACAATCAATCCATCCCCTTGATACTGATCGACGACTTCTCCGTCAATTTCCATTTCCAGAATCGAGGTAATCATGCGATCGGCTGAGGCGGGTTTGATGCACATATCATTCAGCGCCAAATAGCGATCGCTGATCGGTTCGAGATTGGTACCTGTGGCAAAGCTATCCTGGCGGGAATCCCCTTCAAACAAAAAGGCTTCAATCATCATGCGTCGCTGCACAGCATAGCGATCTTCGATAATCCGATCCCATATCCGTTCGGTATCTTTGAACGCTTCAAAGGGTTCGGTCAGAAATCCCAGATGTCCGCCAATATTAATCGCCAAAATCGGGATACCTGCGGGGGCGAGGTGTCGTGCGGCGGCTAATGCAGCGCCATCCCCTCCCAGCACCACCGCCAGATCGATGTTGTGCATCACGGATGCCAAAAACACAGGATAGGGATTATCCTTGGCACTACTCGGTCCAATCAGGACATGACAACCCCGTTGTTCTAATTGCCGAGCGCATTTTTCCGCCCAAGCTTGACCTTGGGAGTCTCTGGCTTTGTGGGCGATAATCACTTGTTTTAGCTGCACGGTGACCTCGTTACTGACTGTTGAGAGATTTCCTCGATCGCACTCCGGCTATCGGTCTCAATTATCGATCCTTATCGTCTGCTGATCAGAACCGGGGAATCGAAATAACTTTAATTAGCGTAGCGCAGCAACACGAGGAACCCAATTCAGTAATCGATCCAATGGTAAATTCCCAGAAAAATGTAACACAGAATACTAAAATTTATGCTCGATAAGTTATGACTTCTAAACACCTATCCAAACCGTTCTAACAATTGCTCACGAGAAAGGGTAATCAGCAGGGACGTTAACTCCTGAGGAGGTAACTGCAACATCGGCGCGATCGCACTCGATAGTTCCTGATCCAGTTCACCAAATCGCACTCTGAGAAAGTTTTCTATAGTTTCTCGCTTGGGTGTTCTTAAGGCATCTTCTCGTCCAGGCACATCCCCAAACCAAACCAACAGTTCCTCACGAGAAAGGTTAAACAACAGACGAGTCAACTCTGGAGGGGGTAACTGTAACATTGGCGCGATCGCACTCGACAATTCTTCATCGAGTGAACCAAATCGCACTCTGAGAAAGTTTTCCGCCATCTGTCGTTGTCCTTCAAGCCTGCCTTCTTGTATACCTTCTTGTATACCTTCAAGCCGACCTTCTTGTATACCTTCAAGCCTGCCTTCTTGTAAGGTTTCTTCCTGCCATTTCAAATAAGCGGGTGATAAGTTCATAAGCAACTCCCTGTCCTGTTCACTTAAATTTTCGCTTTCGTTGACAGTGATACGCCAGTTCGCCAGAATCTCCAGAATAGTCTGCCGAAATGGGTTCTGTTGTGGTAAGGCGACCAACTCATCGATTGCCCGCCTCTGAGTTCCCCTTTTTCCCAGAACCCTTAACCAAAGTGTATCTTCAGTAACTGGGAGTTGGTTGATCGCGATCAATGCACACTTCTGGAACTCCGGCAGAAAATACACGCCGTGCGCCAGCAACTCGGCTTACAGCTTTCATTAGAAGATAAGCCGCCTCGCTGTCGGGAATATGTGGAAGATAAGATTTTTGCGATTTGAAGCATTAGGGGTAAAACTTACTTGAATTTTGAGATTATCGGCAACATCATTAATATAGAAACTATAGCGGTGGGTCGTTCTATTCGAGAAGTCGAACGCTTGCGTAAAACCTATGGTTCTGGACGATGGAGAAAACTTAAAGGTACTGGAACTATTCGGTTAAATAACGGAACTATTTGTGAAGCTGAATTACACGGGTATGAAGCACACGGCATCGGCAAAAAAGAAATAAAAATTAAATTCATCTTATCGGAGTAGTTATGCAGTTTTTGAATAAAGAAAATCAATTTATGAGTATGATGATGCTGATGAAATTGTTTCTCTCAACTCTTTCTCATTCCAAATAACCCTGGCAGATATTTATGACAAAGTAGAGACGTAGCATGCTACGTCTCTACACGGTAATGTGATATCCGCCAAATCACTCATAATAAATAAAGGATGAAACCCTAGACATCAGATTTATGACCACTAATCCCGATAATCAACCCACAACTACCGAACAAACGCCGCCGACTCCCTTGCGCTGCTTGATTTCAGCCTTGATATCGAGTTCTCTGGCGATCGCGGGATACTGGCTGACAACCGCTATTGCCCAATCCTTAGCGAATAAGCCTCTACCCTCTGGGAATGTGACGGCGATTAATATTGCGATCGCGGTTCGTACCTTAGTCGTTGGTATCAGTACTCTCGCCACGGCTGTCTTTAGTCTCGTGGCTGTTGGCTTGGTGGCTTTAGCCATCCAATTGACAGTGCAACGCTTCACCCAAGGGACAAAATGATTGCTTACGGATCAACTCCTGTCTAGAGGTTGACAAATTTAAAAAAATATGTATTGTAGAGACGTTGCATGCAACGTCTCTACAAATGTGATGATGATATCACTAACTTTCCGGTAACAGCCCCTTTTGTGCCAACCACTCCCGATTATAAAGCCGCGATTGATAACGCGAACCGCTATCACAAAGCACCGTCACAATCGTATGTCCGGGTCCCATTTCTTTGGCTAAAGCTACGGCTGCACCAACATTAATTCCCACAGAACCGCCCATGAATAAACCATCTTTTTCCAATAGTTGGTAAATTACCCGCACCGCTTCTTGGTCATCAATTTGAATCGCATCATCAATCGGTACTCCTTCCATATTGGCAGTAATTCGGCTGTTACCAATCCCTTCAGTAATCGAATTCCCTTCTGTGTTAATTTCGCCCGTCTTCACGTAACTGTACAACCCACTCCCCATCGGGTCAGCCACAATCGATTTAATCTGGGGATTCTTTTCTTTCAGGAACATGGAAACCCCAGCAAATGTCCCCCCTGTCCCTGTCGCCGCCACCCAAGCATCCACTTTACCATCGGTTTGTTGCCAAATTTCGGGTCCAGTGGTTGCGTAATGTGCCTGTCGATTGGCTAAATTATCAAACTGATTTGCCCAAATCGCATTCTCCATCTCGTCGGCGGTTCGTCCCGATAGCTTAACGTAATTATTTGGGTTTTTATAGGGTACAGCCGGAACCGGACGCACTTCGGCACCTAGGGTTCTCAAAGCATCCATTTTCTCTTGGGATTGAGTTTCGGGAATGATAATTAGGCACTTGTATCCCTTAGCGTTGCAAATATGCGCTAAACCAATACCCGTATTACCAGCCGTTCCCTCCACAACCGTACCACCGGGCTTGAGTAACCCTTGGTCTTCAGCATCTTGAATAATATAGAGGGCGGCGCGGTCTTTGACAGAACCGCCAGGATTAAGAAACTCAGCTTTTCCCAGGATTTCACAGCCTGTTTCTGCGCTGAAGCTATTTAATCGAATCAGAGGTGTATTGCCTACTGTGCCGACAAAGCCGTCTTTAATATCCATTTGCTTTACAAGGTTGCTGCTTTATTGTCCTTTTTCTGTACCTCCCCTGTTCCCAGAGAAGGGCGGGTTTAGTCAAGTTATTAGTTTGTGCCAAAATGTTATCGGTCAAACCCGCCCCTACAGCCCTGTTTCCAGATGCTTCTGGCATCAAGCCTGGAACATTTCTCCCCCATCTCCCCCATCTCCCAGACGTGCCATGGCACGTCTCTACTTGTTGGGTTGAGGGGTCATCCGCAGGTAAGGCTTGACTTCGGTGTAACCTTTGGGGAATTTTTCTTTCAAGACTTCTGGGTCTTTCAGAGAAGGGACAATCACACACTCATCCCCTTCTTTCCAATTCACGGGAGTGGCTACCTGATGGTGATCCGTAAGCTGTAGGGAGTCAATCACCCGCAAGATTTCATCAAAGTTGCGACCGGTGCTGGGAGGATAGGTGATGGTCAGGCGCAGTTTTTTCTGGGGGTCAATGACAAAGACGGTGCGTACCGTCACACTAGCATTGGCGTTGGGATGAATCATGTCGTACAAATCAGACACCTTTTTATCCGCATCTGCCAAAACTGGGTAGTTGACGGTCGTATTCTGGGTTTCGTTGATGTCTTGAATCCAACCCTGATGAGAATCCGCATCGTCCACACTTAAGGCGATGACTTTAGCATTGCGCTTGTCAAATTCGGGTTTGAGCTTGGCAACCTCGCCTAACTCTGTGGTGCAAACGGGTGTATAGTCAGCCGGGTGGGAGAATAACACGACCCAGCTATCCCCTGCCCAGTCATAGAAGTTGATTTCACCTTCACTAGAGGATTGTGTGAAGTTGGGGACAGTATCGCCTAATCGCAGAGCCATAGCTAATTTCCTGATTCGTTCGTCAACAGAGACAATTTTTAATCATCCCACAAAACCCCGGTTTTCCGGTAGAGTTTTAGAACTATTTAGCATTTTTCATAATTTTGGGCGGATAAGCGCCTAAACTCTTGAGGTAGGGATAGATAAGATGAGAGGATAGAAAACAAATACAGATTTTAAGTAGGGCGAGTTCCGTCCGATGTTAAGCCTGTGGACTGGTTGAGTGCCGACACCGCCAGAGTGAAGCTCCGAAGCAATCCGGATGATGTCTAAGAAGATCCAATATTGTCTAGCTTTGTCCAAGTGTTGTAGAACGGCAGTTCTCTCTTGGTCTTCAATGTGTCTGAGTAAGGAGGAGAGTTAATGAAACGATTGGTTCGTGTGTTAGTGGTATGGGGACTGTTAGTGGGCTGCTTAGGATGGTTGGGTTTCTCCCAAAGCGCGATCGCAGCACCAATGTCCTGGACTCCAGGCGTGTCCTTGAGTAACGCGCTCCAGAATGGGGCACCGATGTTACTTGCCGATGAGGAGTTACGCAATCCAGCCGATGCCAAGCTGGAAACAGAGTTTGGTCAAAAGCTGGATTTGAACAATACTCATATCCGAGCGTTTCGCAAGTATCGGGGGATGTTCCCGACGTTAGCGTCATTGATCATCCAGAATGCTCCCTACGACGATGTAGAGGAAGTGCTGGAGATTCCCGGATTGACTGATCGGCAAAAGCAGGTGCTAAAAGACAATCTGGATGCATTCACTGTGACCGATACAGCGGACGTTTACAACGGAGGTGACGACCGCTACAATCCCGGCGTCTACTAAACTCGGATAATTCCGGAAATTCCTAGTTCAACCCACTCCTGTTGGGGGTGGGTTATTTTTTACATAAGTTCCCTATTCCCCATTCCCCATTCCCTGTTCCCTAATAATTAAATGATTTCTGTTCCTGACAATTCTCAATCGCCACTCCATCAGCCAACCCAGTTTGATGTCGTCGTTGTAGGTGCTGGCGCGGCTGGACTTTATGCCGCCCTCTGTTTACCCGATCGCTTAAATGTTGCACTGATAACCAAAGATACTCTATCCATCGGTGCCAGTGACTGGGCGCAGGGCGGTATTGCGGCGGCTATTGCTCCTGGAGATTCCCCAGTGTTGCATGTTGAGGATACACTTCGGGCAGGGGCGGGGCTTTGTGACGCTGATGCTGTGGAGTTTTTGGCTCAACAAGCACCCGATCGCATTCGCTCGTTAGTTGAAATGGGGGTGACGTTTGATCGACGGGGGGAGCAGTTAGCGTTAACCTTAGAGGCGGCTCATTCTCGTCCCCGGGTTCTCCATGCGGCAGATACCACGGGGCGGGCTGTAGTTAGTACGCTTACTGCCTTAGTTTTGCGCCAAGCTAATATTACAGTGCTTGAGCGAGCATTTGCTTTATCTGTCTGGCTGAATCCTGACACGGGTGATTGTCAAGGTGTCCAACTCATGTATCAGGGTCAAATCAGTTGGAGACGGGCGGGTGCAGTTGTCCTGGCTACAGGAGGCGGCGGTCAAGTCTTTGCCCAGACGACGAATCCCGATGTCAGTACCGGAGATGGAGTTGCGATCGCATGGCGGGCGGGGGCGATTCTCAGAGACTTGGAATTTGTCCAATTTCATCCCACAGCTTTAACCAAACCGGGAGCGCCTCATTTTCTGATCAGCGAAGCGGTGCGGGGAGAAGGGGCGCATCTGGTGGATGATCAGGGACACCGTTTTGCCTTTGAGTATCATCCTGATGGCGAACTTGCGCCCAGAGATGTGGTGAGTCGAGCGATTTTTAGTCATTTACAGAAAACTAAACCTGATCCAGCCACCAGTCATGTTTATTTAGATTTGCGCCCCATTCCTGATGATCAGATTCGCCACCGATTTCCGAATATTATTCAAGTTTGTCAGCAATGGGGGGTTGATGTATTTCGGGATATGATTCCTGTCGCCCCCGCCGCCCATTACTGGATGGGGGGAATTGCTACGGATTTAATCACATGTACCTCTATTCCTAATTTATATGCCGTGGGTGAAACGGCGAGTACGGGTGTTCATGGTGCGAATCGTCTAGCCAGTAATTCCCTATTGGAATGTATTGTATTTGGCGCTCAGTTGGGGGAATTAACACCCGATCAATCTGTCTTGAATCAGGAATCGGGTTCTCAATCCCCTGTTTCTATTTCTCCGTTAACCTTATCTGATGAAGCTACGAAAACAGATAAAATGCTGGCGATGCAAGATCAGTTAAAACGTTTAGTCTGGCAAAGTGCCGGGATTTGTCGATCTGCACAAAAACTAGAACGTGCGATCGCACAGGTGGAAGTCTGGCAAGCTGAATTGGCGGCGTTGCCTTTAAGCCAACAGTTACGGAATTTAACGCCACAGAAGACCGTTCAACTTGATGTTCCAAATGCCGATTACCTGGTGCGAACGTGGGGAGAAACCTCTAACTTATTAGATATAGCTTACTTAATTTTAAAAAGCGCTCTGTTTCGGACAGAAAGTCGTGGCGGACATCACCGCTTAGATTATCCCCAACCTGATCCGGATTGGCAAATGCATACACTCGTGCAAGAGGAGCGTTGGTGGAAAGGGTAAATGGTCATTTGTCATTCGTCATTCGTCATTTGTTCCGAAATAGAGAAATCTCTCAACAGATAGGTGTCAGAATTAAGAAATGGGTGCAAGATTGCAGGGGAGTATTTTGATGTCGTCAACCTAAAGACAAATACATGGTTAAGGTAGGATTTCTCGGTACAGGATTAATGGGACAACCCATGGCGCAACGGTTACTGGATGCGGAAATACCAGTCGTGGCGTACAATCGCACCTCGTCTAAGCTAGAATCTCTAAAGGATTCAGGTGCCGAAACGACTGATTCGGCGGCGGATGCGATCGCGGCTGCCGATTGCGTTATTTTAATGTTGGCAGATGCTGATGCAATTCGACAGGTGGCACTATCCGATAGTTGCCAAGAGGTATTAAAAGGATGCACCGTGATTCAAATGGGAACCATTTCCCCTAGACAAAGCCAAGATATTCAAAATCAAATCGTAGCCGTCGGGGGTGAGTATCTAGAAGCACCTGTATTGGGGAGTATTCCGCAAGTCAAAGATGGTAAGCTACAAGTCATGGTAGGGGCATCTGAAGATCAGTTTCAAAAATGGCAAGAGTTACTCAAAAATTTTGGAGAACCCCTATTAATGGGTCCCGTGGGAACCGCCGCCGCCACCAAGTTAGCCTTAAATCAATTAATTGCCGCCTTAACCGCCGGGTTTGCCCTTAGTTTGGGATTTGTAAAGCGTCAGGGGGTGGATGTAGACAAGTTTATGGAACTGCTGCGAGACAGTGCGCTGTATGCACCGACGTTTGATAAGAAGTTAAATCGGATGCAAGACAGTAATTTTGCTGATCCCAACTTTCCTCTGAAACATTTACTCAAAGATATTAATTTATTTCTTAGTGAGGCAAAAGCAGAAGGGTTAGAGGCGAGTAGTTTGGCAGGTGTACGCCAAGTTGTCGAAAAGGCGAAAGACGCTGGGTTAGCAGATGAAGATTACTCTTCCTTATATTCGGGAATTGCTCAGACATTGGGTTGAATAGTTACAGATATTTTGAGCTAACGCGCTGAATAGTGAAACCGGCTTTGTAGGGGCGGGTTTAGGGAATTTTGTGCAAGCTATTGGTAATAACGTTTATTCAAAACCCGCCCTGACCGATATCTAGGGGCGAGTTTCACTTTGTAGGGGCGGGTTTAGGGAATTTTGTGCAAGCTATTGGTGATAACGTTTATTCAAAACCCGCCCTGACCGATATCTAGGGGCGAGTTTCACTTTGTAGTACTACGCACACACGTTAGGACAAAAGAAGAAAAATTTAAATCGTTTTGACCCTGAGCGACTTGTACCGAGCGAAGTCGAGGTAAGTCGAAGGGTCAATCCCTTGATGAGTCAGTGTTTTTCTTCAAAGAAAGCCCATTGCCTATTGCAAGAAAGCCTAGCGCGTAGCGCTATATCGTTTCTTTTTAACCCAGATGTTACTAAATTTACCCCAACCAATGGTTTCTTACTCCCTTTATCGGGGTGAAAGGGTTAAACTTTGGCAAGGTATTCGTAAAGTTTGAGTTAATCTTTACTCCCTGACTAGATAAAAAGCCGCTTAAACCCTTGATGGATAAGGGTTTGCATAAATTTTCGGCGTAGGTAACTTTAGAACACCTGTCCAGTAAAATGCTCATAAGGAAATCTCTCAAAAATAGCGTTCAGTTCCGGGAATATGACCAAAAATTCGTTCTGAATAGTCTCGAAGTTCTGCATGATTAATGAGTTTTTGATATTGGGGATCATCTGCAAAAACTTTCCATCGGTTGAGAACATCCATTTCAGCCGCTTTCCCCCGAAATATAATTCCGTCGAAAGAACTTCCACCACCTTGACCTTTTACATCATTAAAACCTGTATCAAAAAATTTTACATTAAGTTGATCTGCTAATTGCTGGCGATAGCCCACATCGATAAACCACTGATTATAATTAACTACAATTTTATTGTTTGTCAATAAGTGCGTTTCTGCCAAGTATTCTTGAGCGTATGATATCCACAGTTCAACTAATGTTCTATCAGGACATTTAACCTTGATATATCCCTTTTTAAATCGGCTTGCTAGCAGATTGAAGGGATCTCTCAAGATAAGTACGTCATATTGGATTGCACTTTTACCCAAGTACTGTTCACTTTTTCTTTCAAACTCATTGTCAGTGATTTGCTCAAGCGCATGATCTTCATAGCTATAGATTAAGCAGTCTTTTTGGGTAAAATTACCTTTGGCTTCCTGCTTTAATTTTTCTTTGGGATAATGTTCATACAAGAAACGGTATGGATTCCGTTTTACTGGAATCTTATTCAAATGCCATACTTCACCGTGGTGGTGTTTTCTGATCCAGTTGATAATGGCATGATTTCCACTCCGTTTTAATCCAACTACTCTAATTTCCTTTTGATTAACTATTTCTGACGGACTCACGTTGTTGGATAAGTGTCTCATGGCATCTTCGACACGGTAACCCATATTTCGTTTCACGCGGCGAAGCCTATTCAGTAGGTTGTCCATCTTTACAGTAGAACGGTGAATCTAACTCTGGCTAATCGATCTTAGCAGACGCAAAGTTTAGTCTTTTGATTAATGGCAATGGAGAAGTTCTAGGGAAAAACTGTCTGTGATGGAGTTAAGTCAGTATTATTACCTAAGTATATATTACAACTAAATCTTGATAAGCTGAGCTTATAAAAAACAGAACAAGATCCGATAGCATATCTATTGCATTTCTGTAAAGACCTTCGTTAAAGTTATAAACAACAGAGAGAACAAACAAAACAGAGGAGAGAGATTCAGATGTACACCACAATCAACCAAGATGGACAACTGAACAACTACGCGATCGAAACCCCTGTATATTATGCTGAATATCCCAATAGTGAGCAACAGCGTCGCTATGCTTTTCAAGGGGCGTGCGCTATTCTATTCGTCAATATCCTAATTCTGACAGCACTGGCTGCAAGCTAACGTTTACGCCTCATCCACCTGTCGTTAACCCAAGATGATTGTATCCCAAAATTATTACGGGTAGCGCCAGCGAATAACGTTTTTTAAGTCCTCCTAACCCTTGGAATTTGGGATAACGAAAAGCCTTGCTTCGGCAGGACTAGAAGAGAGCCTCAGTGACAAAATCCGCGACGGTTTTAGTCGTGGATTTTTACTGTTTTTTTCGAGCAATTCCCGAAAGCAAAGTGATATAAATCTGTGTCATCTTTGATAGACTGTTTTGAGTTTCCAGTGTGTAGGGGCGGGTTTCACTACTATCTTTTCCTTTGCACCCAGATGTGACTAAACCCGCCCCGACCCAGGTTTCTCGCCTTGGAAGAAGAAGCCCAATCTCCAAATCCACGGAAGGCAAGAATTAAGGCTTATGCTCAACAACTAACTCTTTGTTTACGTCTCATTCACCTCTTCACCCGAACTCGGCTCTGTGTTCTCCAATTCCAATCCCGCCTCTGTAACCAATTGATTCACCACAGATTCAAATGTGTCTAAGGATTGAGTTGTCACCGCCTGAACCAGAAGAGTTTCTAGCACCTCAAGAGCCTCGATTTTTCCAATTAGTTCCCTCAATCCCTGCGGAATATTTTCAAACCGAACCTCAAGAATACGAATAATTGCTCCTTGTTGTCCCTTCCTGATTCCGATTCGTTCAACACTGGTAATATAAGGCATTTTTCTCTCCTCTTCTAAGGTTTGTATCTCTTTCCATACTGTAATCTAGCAGTTTCACCACCGGAAATTCCAGTATTGCCCGACACCCCCACAATTCACGTTCATACCGACTGGGGCGCCAACTCGGTTGCTCATCGCCGAGTATTCCTAAACTCACCACACTGCGACGATACCTATCGAAAATTCGGCTGTGATACAAGTACATCCGCTCACTAAACTCACTTTGACGCTGTGATTGCACCTCTACATGGACAAGAACCCATTGCTCCTCCCCACTACGACGCCAGACTTTCACCAACTTATCCGCATCTCTCCTACCCGTTTCTGTCTCTCGCTTGATTTGTTGTAACTCAGTGTCTAAAAATTCAAATCCTCGTTCCCAATCGATATCCTCTTCTATGCGTGGATAGAAGAAACTCAAAAACTCCCGAAAATATAGCGAAATGCTTTCTTTCCATGGCGAATCATATTCGCTCATCTTAGCCACTCCTCAATTCTCATCCTTGCCCTGATTTAAGTTAATTTATTGTAATCCAATTTGACTGATTTTTATTGCCAGAATAGCACTGAAATTTTGTATAGAAAAAACGCCGAAACCGATGATATCCCGTAGGGTGGGCATTGCCCACCAAATCCACGTCATCAGGGAGATCATTAGCAGACATTCCGGCTCTTTGCATTAGCTCAATCAGTCGCTTGATTTGAGAAAGCGAAAACCTAAAATTGCTTAATCTGATAGTAATATTAAAATTTGGAATTCAGAAGATAAAATGCTGAATATTTGTTTACGTATCATTCGCCTCTTCACCCGCACTCGATTCTGTGTTCTCCAATTCCAATCCCGCCTCTGTAATCAATTGATTCGCCACAGATTCAAATACCTCTAATGATTGAGTTGTTACCGCCTGAACCAGAAGAGTACCTAGTACCTCAGAATCCTTTATCCTCCCAATTAGTTCCCTCAATTTTAACGGAATATCTTGAAACTGAACTTCAAGTATACAAATAATAGATCTTTGTTGTCCTTGTTGTAACCCTTGCTGTAACCCTTGCTCCAAGCCCTTCCTGATTCCGATTCGTTCAACGCTGGTAATATAAGGCATTTTCCTCTCCTCCTCTAACGTTTGTATCTCTTGCCACAATCGCTCCTCTTCTCTCTTTGGTAGAGCAATAAACCAATCGATTAATCGAAATAATTGAACGATATCCTCTCGCCCATACCCCCGCTCATATAAACTCTTAATCAAAGACAGCTTGCTTTCATATCCCACCCCAACATCTTTCCCTGCAACTTGAGCAGAAAGGTGAGCCTGTACTATCGCCGCTAATGGGTTTTGACTTCGAGCAAGCTCTTCCATACTGTAATCTAGCAGTTTCACCACCGGAAATTCCAGTATTGCCCGACACCCCCACAATTCACGCTCATACCGACTGGGGCGCCAACCCGGTTGCTCATCGCCGAGTATTCCCAAACTCACCACACTGCGACGATACCTATCGAAAATCCGGCTGTGATACAGGTACATCCGCTCACTAAACTCACTTTGACGCTGTGATTGTACCTCTACATGGACAAGAACCCATTCCTCCTCCCCGCTACGACGCCAGACTTTCACCAACTTATCCGCATCTCTCCTCCCCGTTTCTGTCTCTCGCTTGATTTGTTGTAACTCAGTGTCTAAAAATTCAAATCCTCGTTCCCAATCAATGTCCTCTTCTATGCGTGGATAGAAGAAACTCAAAAACTCCCGAAAATATAGCGAAATGCTTTCCTTCCATGGCGAATCATATTCGCTCATCTTAGTCACTCCTCAATTCTGATCCTTGCCCTGATTTAAATTGATTTATTGTAATCCAATTTGACTGATTTTTATTACCAGAACGATACGAAAAGAGATGCAGGGGCAAATGCTTTAGGTTCGATTGTGGGAGTGCTATTAGCTGCTGGATAAGGTTCGCTTACCTGAATTAAGGCTGGTGGGCAATGCCCACCCTACGGGCTTATTTGATGAATTAGAATTACATCCATCATCTTTCTTTAAGGGCGCAAGTTTTGCGCCCCTACATTGAATAACGACAATGGTAAAATCTGCCCCGATATCAATGTCAAGACGCGCCATGGCGCGTCTCTACCAGGGAATTCGGTAGAATGAACCATGAGTCCTTGTCACTCAAACGCTAATCATGACCACACATTCCCCTGTAGATTTCCAAGACGCTTTTGATGTCATTGTTGTCGGTGCTGGACATTCTGGCTGCGAAGCCGCACTCGCCGCCGCCCGTCTGGGATGTCGCACCCTCCTGCTTACGCTGAACTTAGATAAAATAGCTTGGCAACCCTGTAATCCGGCTGTGGGTGCGCCAGCTAAATCCCAACTTGCCCACGAGGTAGACGCCTTGGGGGGAGAAATTGGTAAAATGGCAGACCGGACTTATCTCCAAAAGCGGGTACTGAATCAGTCGCGGGGACCTGCGGTTTGGGCGTTACGGGCGCAAACCGATAAGCGGGAATACGCGGCGGTGATGAAACGGATTGTTGAGAACCAGGAGAATTTGCTTATCCGGGAAGGGATGGTGACGGATTTAGTCCTGGGGGCGAACGATGAGGTTATCGGTGTTGAGACTTATTTTGGTGTAGCATTTGCCGCCCCTGCAGTCGTATTAACCACGGGAACGTTCCTGGGTGGATGTATCTGGGTGGGGAATAAATCAATGTCCGCTGGACGCGCGGGGGAATTTGCAGCGGTGGGATTGACGGAAACCCTGAACCGACTGGGGTTTGAAACCGGACGACTGAAGACGGGAACTCCGGCGCGGGTGGATAAGCGATCTGTCGATTACACTAAGATGGAACCTCAACCTGGGGATGAGGTGGTGTCTTGGTTCAGTTTTGACCCAGAGGTGTGGGTGGAACGGGAACAGATGAATTGTTATATTACTCGTACCACGGCAGAAACGCATCAGTTGATTCGGGATAATCTGCATCTGTCTCCAGTTTATGGGGGTTGGGTGGATGCAAAGGGACCCCGTTATTGTCCCAGTATTGAAGATAAAATTGTCCGGTTTGCCGATAAGCAAAGCCATCAGATATTTATTGAACCGGAAGGGCGAGACATTCCCGAACTTTATATCCAGGGATTCTCGACAGGATTACCAGAGAAGCTACAGTTGCAAATGTTGCGATCGCTCCCGGGATTAGAACACTGTACCATGCTACGCCCAGCTTATGCGGTGGAGTATGATTATCTCCCCGCAACTCAGTGTTTCCCCACGTTGATGACCAAAAAAATAGAAGGGCTATTCTGCGCTGGACAAATTAATGGAACAACGGGGTATGAAGAAGCCGCCGCCCAGGGGATTGTCGCCGGAATTAATGCAGTACGCTATGTGCGACATCAAGAGATGTTGGTGTTTCCCCGTGAGGAAAGCTATATCGGGACATTAATTGATGATTTATGTACGAAGGATTTGCGAGAACCTTACCGGATGCTAACCAGTCGTTCTGAGTATCGCTTACTCCTGCGTTCTGATAATGCGGATCGCCGTCTGACTCCTTTGGGACGAGAGATTGGTTTAATTGATGACCGCCGTTGGCAACTTTATACTGAAAAACAAGCCAATATTGCGGCGGAGAAGGAACGACTCCAGACGGTACGGATCAAGGAACGTGAGGAATTAGGCGTTGCGATCGCGTCGGATACTCAGCAACGGATTAAGGGTTCGATTACGCTGGCTGAATTATTACGTCGTCCCAAATTCCACTATACCAATCTGGATCACTACGGATTAGGGAATCCCAGTCTCAATCAAGCTGAACGAGACGGCGCGGAAATCGATATCAAATATGCTGGATACCTGCAACGCCAGCAAAATCAGATTGATCAAGTGTCCCGTCAAAGCCAGCGACGATTACCCACGGATCTGGATTATGATGCCATTGAAACCTTATCCAAGGAATCTCGCGAGAAACTCTCCCAGGTTCAACCCCTGACAATTGGGCAAGCCTCTCGGATTGGTGGGGTGAATCCGGCGGATATTAATGCTTTGCTGGTGTATTTGGAAGTGCGATCGCGCCAATCAGCACATCCTTCAAAGTCCCAAATACCAACAGCATCAGGAATCTCTGGGTAATTCGACGGGTAGAGACGTTGCATGCAACGTCTCTACCATTTATAAAAAACAGAGTTCTATAATGCCAGATTGGATATTATTCCACCTGATGTCCAACAGAGGTAATGACTTGTTTAATTGACTCGTGAGACGCCTCAGTTTCCACACTAACCGTCTTATTTGCCACATCAACATCGACTTTCGCTTCAGGTTCGTGAGTACGAATCCCTTCGCTGATGGTTTTAGCGCAAGCATCACAAGCAATACTCGGAACCTTGAATTTCATTGCTGCCATCGTGTAGATTTCACTCCAGGTTTTTATTCAATCTATCATTATAGCGAAGTGCTGCTTTTTGTTTTTCACTCTAAAGTATGAATTTTGAAAAAAAGCTTAGGGGGGACAAACTTTATTTATTTTTACGCCATCTTTTTCGGGGATTTATATCTTTTGTAAAAAAATAATACCTGATAAAACTTACGAGAATTGACGTAGTATTTTTTACGCTTATTGCCGTATATATTTCTCAACAAAACACCTTTAAGCTGTGTCAATATATTAAGTGAAACCGTTCTTACCACATCAATCATGCCAAAATTTTCTGCCTTATTCACCCGTCCTCAAGTAAACTCATCTGGAGAGGATTTGGGAAAGAAAATTAACTCCCTGAGAAAATCATCTAAATTGCAGAAAATTTTTTCCCAGAATGATATTGACGAAGCGTTAACCGAGCATATTTTTCTGGAAAAATGGATCGAGGACAATCAAACAGAAGTCAACAATGCTTTACAAACTATACAATTGTCAATGAATAATCTATTCGTTGCTATAGGCTTTATCAATTCCATCGAGCCAACTCTGAGAAAAGCTGTCATTATTGCTTTTTTGCGAGATCAAAAGGTGTAAAACTGATATCAGTCCGCCTCCTCTGCTACCCCAGCTTCCCCAGCTCCCCCAGCTCCCTCACCCCACCACAATACTTATTCAGCAAGCCCTATATATTCCTGATACTCTGGCAAATTCCTGTCAAAGGAAAAAGAGAGAGTAATGGAATGTACCATGACATGAGCGATCCCTATTTACTAGCAGCCAGTCTGCTTACCGTAGGTCCCGTATCTGCACCCCCACCACCGCCACTGGTTCCCAACCTGTTCGAGAATTTGTCGGCTTTGTTGGCTTCGGCTATTGCTGATCACTCGCACTCCGTCGTCACTCAACCGATGATCTCTGGGGTGGAAATCCCTGGTGTTGAGTTTAGTTCATCGGTTAGTAGTCGGCACTTTAGTGCCACCAGCGCTAAAGCGCTTACTACTAACTCTCAACGTAACATTTCCCCTAAATCGGGAACCCAACTCTATTACCAACGATTAGCCGCATTAAATAGAGGTCAAACCTATACCCGCCTCCCGGCTGATAGTTTCCAGTCGGTTTGGAGTAAAGCGACACTGGCTAAACCCACTCATACTCAATGGAAACAGCTACTTGCAGAAGAAGCGAAAGCGATGGCGAGGGGACAGGGGAATAATCGTCTGTCTATATTAGTGGGCGATTCCTTGAGTCTTTGGTTTCCGACAGCCAACCTACCTAGTGGTCAATTTTGGCTGAATCAGGGGATTTCTGGGGAAAACTCTAGCCAAATTCTGGAGCGACTCTCGGCTTTTTCCCAAACCCGACCCGATACAATCTATGTGATGGCTGGCACGAATGACTTGCGTCAGGGCGTTCGCGATCGCGTGATTCTCGATAATACCCGCCAAATCATCCAGCGCTTACGCCAAAACCACCCACAAGCCCAAATTATCGTTCAGTCTATTTTACCCACACGATTAAGTGCTATTCCCAGCGATCGCATCCGCAACCTGAATCAACACATCGCCGCGATCGCACAACAAGAAGGTGCAGGCTATCTTAACCTGCACCGTTTGTTTGTGAATAATCAGGGTCAAATGCAACGGGAGTTAACCACTGATGGGATTCATCTCGCCAGACGCGGCTATGCTGTGTGGCAAGAGGCTTTAAACTATGCCGATGCTTTAATTTTGGCGAGTCGCTAATTATTTGTCTTATGTCAAACAACACTCAGTCGGGGCGGGTTTAGTTACATCTAGGGTGAGATCAGAAACGATAGTTGTCAAACCCGCCCCTACCAAATCGGTTACCTGAGCGAAGCGAAGGGTCAACACTCACCACTCAACTAAACCGCCTGTCGAGACGCTAGCTTTTCCAAGGTAGCTTGGGTTTGCTGTAACAACTGCTCTCGGCTATCTACAGCCTTGGTGAGAGTCGGAACTAAATTCCGGGCTTGTAACGCCATGTGTAGCTGGAGTTGAGCCACGTACTCACTAATATCTTCATGAAAGTCGTTGGGGGTTTGAGCAGAATGCAAATCCAAAATGTCCTCCTTTCCTAAGGCTGTGCTTTTCGTCAACACCTCATTGAAGGTATCATGCCTATGGCAATCTGCTCTCACTCTGTAATAAAACTGCAATAAAGTTTAAAGATTTCGGGGTTAAATATTAAGTAATGTAAACAAGTCAACGGAAATATGGAATTTTTGAGCATCCTCCTATCGGCGTTACTCACGCTGGGTTCCCCTCCGGGCTTAATCATCGATCGCGTGGTGGAAAATGTCCTAAGTTCTCGATTGGAGAGAGTTGAACAGCTTGATGTGCGGATTGACAATACGCCGAACTACCGAGCTTTGCAAGGAAAACTCGAACAAGTCCGGATTGCGGGTCGAGGGTTATGGTTGACGCCAGACATTCGGATTGATGTTCTAGAAGTCGAAACTGATCCGATTAATCTGGATATCAACCGTCTGAGACAGGAGGGTCAAACGTCGCCCTTAGCCTCGTTACGTCAACCGTTACAAGCAGGGGTGCGTCTGGTTTTAACCGAATCGGATCTCAACCAGATGCTTCAGTCTCCTAGAGTTGCTGCAAAATTACAACAACTCGGTAGTCGTCTCTCCAGAGATACCGCACAACGTTACCAGTTTCTCAATCCTCGATTAGAGTTGCTGGGAAATAATCGCCTGCGTTTCCAAGTGGATGCGGTGGAAGGGAATCGTCAATCCCTAGCCATTGTTGTCGAATCTGGATTGGGGATTGAAGCTGGACATCACTTGCAACTGATTGAACCAAGAGTAACCGTTGATGGTCAAGCGCTACCATCTCGCTTAGTTGAAGGCTTCGCCAAGGGAATAAGCGATCGCGCCAATCTCCGTAGCTTGGAAGATGCTGGGATTACGGTCAGACTCTTACAATTAGAGATAGATAATCAGGATCTACAGATAGCCGCATTTGTTCGAGCTGATGTACCGCAAGCGGACTAGACCTTCACCTCAGACGTTTCCCACAAGTTCTGTAGGGGCGGGTTCTAGCGATAACGTTTTGGAGATAAGCCATAACTGAACTAAACCCGCCCTTGTTAAGGAAACAGAGGGAACATGGTCAGTGAAACAATATCAGATGTTTTCTTAATCCTACACAATGTTAAACAATTAGAAAGGTAATAACTATGCAAAATCCACAAGATACACGTCGCATTCCCACAAGTTTGGTCGCTGGTGTTTCGGTGGCGATGTTAGCCGCCGCTGGTGGAGGCGCTTGGTGGGCTTGGAATACGATTACCGCCTCACCTCCTCAATCCGAAGTTCCTACCCTCTCCCAGTCGCCTCAAGACACGCCGCCAGCGACTGAACAAAAGGTTCAAGTGTATTGGGTTGATGCTGTCAATAATCAAATTGAATTGGTTCCCAGTTCCATTACCGTCGAAAATGCTGATAATCCATCTGAAGTGTTAGAGATGGCATTCCAGCAATTATTGTCTGGACCTGAGCAGCAAGCGGTAGCCTCGGCAATTCCCGAAGGAACTGAGTTACAGAATCTTTCGATCAAATCTGACGGAGTGCATCTAGATCTATCTGAAGACTTTACCACAGGGGGTGGCAGTACTTCGATGCAAAGCCGCCTCGGACAAATTATCTATACAGCCACCAGCTTAGATCCGGATGCTCAGGTCTGGATTGAGGTGGAAGGAAAACCCCTCGAAGTCTTAGGAGGTGAAGGGTTGATCGTCGATCAACCGATGACTCGCCAAAACTTTGAAACAAACTTTCAACTTTAGTCGCCCTATTCCTTTGTTGTGTTGTGTTTCATCCCTCGGATAAATCGCGAGGGAGCCTGCACCATCGCTTATCCTGTAAAGTTCCGAAAATGGCGGGCTTGTTGTTCGATGCGGGTAGCGAGGCGATCGCACACTAAATTACATAGGTCAAAAATCAGCTCATCTTCTACCTTATAGTAGGCAGATGTGCCTTCAGTGCGGCGGCTGAGTATTCCCGCCTGTAGCATCACTTTCAGGTGCTTAGAGACATTTGCCTGACTTGTCTCTGTTGCTTCTACCAATTCTTGGACACATTTTTCACCTTCGCGGAGTAAATTGAGCAGGCGTAGGCGCATAGGTTCGCTTAAGATACTAAAATACTCAGAAACTTGTTGGACGACCTCTTGAGGGACTGTTTTTACTCTTGGCATCGGTCTAACCCGAAATTAGGTGATCATCAAATTTTAGCCTATTTTTGGTCAATTGATAACAATAGAGTAATCATCAATCCTTTACATCGCTCATTTACCCTGTATTGATCCGCATCAACGGTTGACCATATTCAATCGGTTCGCCATTTTCGACCAAAATTTCCATCACTTGTCCGGATATTTCGGCTTCAAGTTCATTCATCAACTTCATCGCTTCAATGATACAGATAGTTTGACCGACGCGAACCTGATCGCCAACTTCGACATAAGGGGTGTCATCTGGTGATGGTGCGCGATAAAATGTGCCAACCATCGGCGACTTCACCTCTTCCCATTTTGACTCCACTCCTGGAGACGGTGCAATTGAAGGTGTTGCCGCTTGAGCAGACGGTGCTGTTGCTGGTGTGGGAGTGGGGGGCGTCGGAGCAGCCACTCCAGCCACAGCCGTTTCCATGCCGGAAGCAACTGCGGCATCGGTTCGACTCACTGTCGAGTCGCTAGGAGGACTGGCGGATAATCCTTTACGTACCGTCAGTTCAAAGTCATCACTTTTCAATATCACTTCCGCAATATCGGTTTGAGCGATCGCGGCTAGCAGTTCACGGATTTGGTTGAAGTCTAATGGCACAACTAAATTAGAGAGATAGGAATTCTGGAAAAATTCAAGGGAGCGAGTTCTACATGATACCTCAGGCAGGATTGATCACGATTTGAGCTGGGCAAAAGCGGTGTTTGGAATTAACTCGCTTCTGTTGATTGATTGGTTCAGATCCATTTACTCGCGACCGAGATAGGAATCGTTACGAGTATCGATTTTAATTCGCTCGCCGACGGAAATAAACAGCGGTACCATGACTTGCGCTCCTGTAGACACCGTAGCGGGTTTAGTGCCACCTGTCGCGGTATCACCTTTGACACCCGGATCAGTCTCCACAATTTCGAGTACCACGGAGTTGGGTAATTCCACTTCCAGGACTTGATCATTCCACGTCACCACATTGACTTCCATCCCTTCAGAGAGATACTTGACGCGATCGCCAATTTGCTCTTCATTGAGGCGATTTTCCTCAAAGGTTTCCATATCCATGAAGACAAATTGGTCAGCATCTTTATAGGTATGTTGCATGGTGCGTTTTTCTAGGATGGCTTGGGGTACTGTTTCCCCAGCCCGAAAGGTTCTGTCCATGACATTCCCCGTCTGAACATTTTTCAGCTTAGTGCGGACAAAAGCCGAACCTTTTCCCGGCTTGACGTGGAGAAACTCCACCACCCGCCACACCGATCCTTCTAAATCAATCGTGACACCTGTGCGAAAGTCGTTACTTGAAATCATTAGTCCTCAAGGGTTGGGGAATAGTGTACGCAAGATATTGTAGCTGGCATTGAGGTCAGCATTAAACGTAACGCCCACATCAGACTTGTCAAACCCCTAATTCGCGACGGCTGACGGCTTCGGCATAACTTTGGGCATAACAATTGGCACTTTATTGTACCCTTATTGAGGAACATCCCCATAGTTGATTCGGAACGGAGGTATTCGCGCTCGGACGTTTTGGCACGAACACCCAGTATGGCAAGATGAAGAATATCTGTTTCAATCCTGTAAGTTAGCCTCAACCTAATGGTATTCAGCCTTAGGCGATATGTTTATGCGACCTTTAAAAATTCTCAAGCTCGATTGGTGCCAACGTCTGCTCAAAACCAGTTTTGTGGCGCTGCTACTGGTGACACTCTCCGTAAGTTTAAGCGGTGCCTGGTGGAATTTTGGTAATGATCAACAACCACCTGCCCGAGAAAGTCGCTTGGCGCAAGGGAATGCGATTACTGATGGCAAAGCCCTACTGCGGTATGCTTTGCCCATTGAGAATCAAGCGGTGCGGAACGTGCAAGCAAGTCTCGAAGATATTGCCACTCAGTTACGGGGAAAGCGCTGGAGTCCGATTAATCGGGATATCACTAAAGCGGATGTAATTTTGAGCAATCGCCCGGAAAAAGTGCTGACTGACATCCCAGAGCAGCAAAAACCGCAAGCTGAAGCGATCATTACCACCATGAGAGATGATATCGTTTCACTCCGAGAAGCAGTTGAAGCCAAGGATAAAGAAGCCGTCTGGATTGAGCGAGGCAAAATCCTTGACAAAGTGGGCGAACTGGAACAAATGATGGTCAAGGGATTTCCCTTTGAAGTCCCCCCAGAGTATAGTAACTTACCTCAACTCAAAGGTCGCGCCAAGCTAGAGATAGCCACGAATAAAGGGGATATGACCCTAGTTGTCGATGGCTATAGCGCCCCGGTTACGGCGGGTAACTTTGTGGATTTGGTGCAACGGGGTTTTTATGATGAGCTGGCAATTACCCGTACTGAAGACTTCTACGTGCAAACCGGTGATCCACCTGGACCAGAAGAAGGATTTATCGATCCCAAAACCGGTGAATATCGGGCGATTCCCTTTGAAGTGTTAGTCAGGGGAGATGAGGAACCCATCTATGGTATGACCTTAGAACAGGCGGGGATTTATTTAGATGAACCTGTGTTGCCTTTCTCCGCTTACGGTGCTGTCGCCATGGCGCGTCCAGGAGATGAACCCAATGGTGGTTCTTCTCAGTTCTTTTTCTTCAAGTTTAATAGTGAGTTAACCCCTCCCGGTTTTAATGTTATGGATGGGCGTTATGCGGTCTTTGGTTATGTTGTTGAGGGGAAAGACGTATTGGACAAGCTAGAACTCGGCGATATCATTGAGTCAGCTACAGTTGTTCAGGGCGCTGAGAATTTGATTGAACCCGACGTGGCAGGTTAAGTACAATGGCACGCTCAATAAGCCGTTTGGAATTGCCAAAACCCTTGATATCCCGTAGGGTGGGCAATGCCCACCAGCCTCATCTGAGCGTGCCATTCAGGTTAAGGTAAGGATCATCAGTTTAATGCTATGCCAGAAGTTGATCCGGATGGAGATACCTACTATCGCTTTCCTAAACTGCATCGACGTAATTAATGATGACAGGACTTTACTGTTCCTTGCTGTTCCCTAATCTCAACTGTTAACTTTAATGCAAGTCCGACGACTTAGATTAATTGACAAATGAGCGATGATGTGATTATAGATATTGGAGAACAGGGTGTTTTAAAACGATTACAGCGCTTTTGTCCCTCAGATATTGTGGGTGATGATGCGGCGATTATGCCAAATCTAGAACCTGGGCAATTATTAGTGGTGACAACCGATGTCTTAGTAGATGGAATTCATTTTAGCGATCGCACCACCTCAGCCGAAGATGTGGGTTGGCGTGCTGTGGCGGCAAATTTATCGGATTTAGCCGCAATGGGTTCATCGCCTCTGGGGATTACGGTTGGCTTGAGTCTTCCGGGTGATGTGGCGGTGAGTTGGGTTGAACGACTCTACCAAGGTATGTCTGAGTGTTTACAGCCGTATAATACGCCCATTGTCGGGGGTGATGTTTGTCAGTCTCCGGTGATTACGGTATCGATTACTGCATTTGGTCAAGTTTTACAAGAGCGCGTCATGCGGCGTTCTACTGCTAAAGTCGGTGATGCGATCGTGGTGACAGGAGTTCATGGTGCATCGCGAGTTGGGTTGGAATTGTTACTTAATCCGGAATTCGGCAAAGACTTGAGTGAAAAAGAGCGATCGCGTCTGATTCAAGCCCACCAACGCCCTAAGCCCAGACTGGATATCTTACCTCAACTCTGGGAAATTCTAGCCTCCCAATCTCCAATCTCCCTAACCGCAATGGATAGCAGCGATGGACTTGCCGATGCGATCGCCCAAATCTGTCGAGCGAGTGGGGTGGGGGCTGTGGTGGAACGGGATGCGATTCCTATCCCCTCCGTATTACCTCGGCTTGTTTCCCCAGAACAAGTTTGGGATTGGGTTTTGTATGGGGGAGAAGACTTTGAACTGGTGTTATGTTTGTCTGAACCATTGGCTCAGGTATTTGTCGAAAAATTTGCAGCCGGATTAGCAATTATTGGTTACGTTACATCCGGTAGGTCGGTTTGTCTCAGGGATAGTACGGGACAGTATGCGGATGAATTATTAACCCTAAGTCGAGGATTTCAGCATTTTTGAAAAAATCTAGACAATTCGATTAGTTTTTGATAGTATTATTTTATAGTGGGAAAATGTGCGCCCATATATATAAGCTATTTCTAATAATCTGTAAACGTTCTCTGTTTCCCATTCCTCCTCACTACCCATTCCCAATTTAAAGGCATGACAGCTTACAGGGCTTTTCAAGTAAGTGAGCTACACAGACAGATCCCCGACTTCTTAGAGAAGTCGGGGATCTTGCTTAACCTTGAACTACTCAAACCTAAGACAGCCCCCTAGTCCGCGCAGGCGGACTTTGTTTGTATAGCAGCGATTTCAATCGCCTCCTCTTGCATGGGGTGATAAAGGAGGATGTGTTTACGAAAACAGTTTAAAATTGGAGAATGGTTCACCCCAATCAAGAATCCCGAATCAACAATCAACAGGCAGCGGGCAGCTTTTATCCTGATTCTTCTAGAGGTGGGCGTTCTCGACGCCCTTTGGGTAAAGTGTATCTCGTCGGTGCTGGACCCGGAAGTATGGCATACCTCACCCTACGCGGGCAACAGATTCTCCGTCAAGCGGAGGTATTAGTCTATGACGCTTTAGTAGACGCCCAACTTTTAGAATTAGTCCCAGCAAATTGCCGCCAGTTTGATGTGGGAAAGCGGGGGGGGCGTCCCTCAACTTCGCAAGCAAAGATTAATCAATTGTTGGTTGAACAATGCCAACAAGGAAAGCAAGTCGCCCGTTTAAAAAGTGGTGATCCCTTTATCTTTGGTCGGGCTACATCTGAAATTCAAGCGTTAACCGATGCCGATTGTGCCTTTGAAGTCGTACCGGGGATTTCCTCTGCCCTAGCTGCACCGTTACTGGCAAATATTCCCCTGACTGATGCGGTTTTGAGTCGCTGTTTTACTGTGCTGACAGCGCATCAACCCGAAGCCTTAGACTGGGAAGCATTGGCGCGAATCGATACTCTGGCTATTTTAATGGGTGGGCGTCATTTAGCCACCATCGTTCAGCAGTTACAGCGTTATGGCAAATCCTATCAAACCCCTGTGGCGGTGATTCGGGCTTGTGGACAGACTCAGCAACAGGTTTGGGTGGGAACCCTGTCCAGTATTGTTAAGCAAACAGCTGGTGTCTCCCTGTCTCCGGTGGTGATTGTCGTGGGAGAAGTGGTAGGATTACGAGACTATCTGCGATCGCACCAACAGTTACCCGTTGAGTTTACCCCAAAACAAGAGACAATAGGCTATGACATTAATAAACGTAGTTTCCCGCAGATGCTTCAGGGTCAAACAATCTTAGTCACTCGTTCGGCGCAACAGTCGAGTACATTTCGGGACTTGTTGGAGAAAGAAGGCGCAACGGTGATTGAAATGCCCGCCTTGGTGATTACACCGCCGTCGAGTTGGGACGCCTTAGATCAAGCCATTACTAATTTATCCGATTTTGATTGGTTAATTCTCACCTCAAGTAACGGCGTCAAGTACTTTTTTGAACGATTGCTGACACTAGGAAAAGATAGTCGTGCGTTATCCGGCGTCAAAATTGCTGTTGTGGGCAAGAAAACGGCGGCTAGTTTAAAGGAACGGGGATTACATCCAGATTTTATTCCCCCAGATTTTGTCGCCGATTCTCTAGTTGAACATTTTCCGGAACCCTTGGCGGAACAAACTATCCTGTTTCCGCGTGTAGAAACTGGGGGACGAGAGGTTTTAGTCAAAGACTTAACTGCCCAGGGTGCTACTATTGTGGAAGTAGCAGCCTATCAGTCAACCTGTCCAGGGGAAATAGCACCCCCAGCTGCGGCAGCGTTGCAAAATCATACCGTCAATATTATTACCTTTGCCAGTTCTAAAACCGTCAAAAATTTTAGGCAGCTTTTGGACAAAAACAGTAATCATCCACTCTCGCTTTTGGAAAATGTCTGTATTGCCTCCATTGGTCCACAAACCTCTAAAACCTGTCAACAACTCTTAGGGCGAGTGGATGTAGAGGCTCAATATTATACCTTAGAAGGGTTAATCCAAGCCATAGTACAATGGGTAAATCAAACATAAATCGCATTCTGGAAACCGCAGCCGCACTAATTGCCATAATTCGCCAGAGATTCAACGCCCCCAGCAAACCGCTTACAGGCGTCCAAACACGACTGGATAAGAATTTCAGTCGGTTGTAATTGAATCAACGTACCGCAATTGGCGACGGAATATAGCTTCTAATGCTACCCTGAACGAAAAAGTCAGCAGCAGCCATGATGACAGAGCCAGAACTCGAACAGACGACAGCAACACCTGAAACACCTGACACACCTAAAAAGCCAGAAAAGCCTGAAACACCTGAAACATCGGATACATCTGAAACATCTGAAACACCTGAAACACCGGATACATCTGAAACATCTGAAACATCTGAAACATCTGATACACCTGAAACATCTGACACTCCTGAGGAGGAAACAAAGGAATCAGAAAATGATGGAATTATCTTCCAAGCGATTGGAATCGTCGTCGGTGATGTTAGCTGGTCAGAGGAGGGGCGGGCTATGCTTACTATGGCGGGTCGAGACTATCCCTTGTTTTATACATCTCGATTACGCAAGGCTTTCAACGCTCTGAAACTGGAAATCAAAAACACTGGCGAAGCGACTCAACGATTAATCGTTTACCCCAGAGTAATCCACTTTCCTCAACGCACTAAGTCGCATCAGATTTCCTTTCAGTTGGTAGGATTCTCGAAAGGAGAACCCGATGGCGTTGCGGCACAATTGGACGATTTTGAATTTCAGCTGCGTGGTTTGTGGCAATTTATACCTGTTTGTCGAGGACCCGTTGTCTCGATTTTCCGTAATTTCAATCGCGATCGCTTAGATTATATCAAGCAAGCTGAACCAGCGCAAAAGGTGAGGTTTATGAAGGCGTCTCACCTCCCGTTGATGTGGAAAGATTCTCCGGTTAAGCCATTCCGATTCAATCCCAAAACCCCCAAAGAGGAGCAAGGACATCCGGCATTTATTCAAGTCAAGGCTAAATTTTTGCCCACTCGGAATCTTTTTGAGTTTGATGCTCTGTTAGCACCACCCTTGGATAAAGCACCTAAGTTTTTGAAGGCGTCCAAAGCTGACAAGACAGCCGTACAGCAGGAGAAACGGCAGAATAAGTCACCGCAGAAGCCGAGTACGGGAAGGCACAAGCCAGAAGGGAAAGAACAGCAGTCAGAAGGCACAGAGCAGAAGCCGAGTATAAAACGGCAGAAGCCATACAAAAAGCCGAAGGTAGAAACGAAAGAGCAACAGCCTAGTACAGATGAGCAGAAGCCAGAAGCCCAAGAACAGAAACCTACGACAGAGGAGCAGAAGCCAGAAGCCAAAGAGCCGAAGGTAGAAACGAAAGAGCAACAGCCTAGTACAGATGAGCAGAAGCCAGAAGCCCAAGAACAGAAATCGACTACAGAGGAGCAGAAGCCAGAAGCCAAAAAGCCGAAGCCAAGTAAAGTTAGGAAGCGAGTAAAAGCCAAGGAGCAGAAGCCAGAAGACCAAACCGAATAAGGTTTATGGTATCTGCTTAAGCAAGCGTATTATCTCTATACGCCGATAAACTCAAGCTAAATCCTGGTAATAGGGTTTCACCCGATAATTCTGTCGGCAAATTTCGTAGTTCTACTGGCTGTCCCCGGCGATAAATTTCCACTTGCTGCTGTTGGGGGTTAATTAACCATGCCAATTCCACTCCCGCATCCATGTATTCTTGCATTTTGTCACGCAACAGTTGCAAATCGTCTGTAGCTGACCTTAATTCGATGACAAAATCTGGTGCAATCGGGGGAAATTTGCGCCGTTGTTCAGGCGTTAGCGCTTCCCAGCGTTTTTGGCGAATCCAAGCCGCATCTGGGGAACGTTTAGCGCCATTGGGTAACTTAAATATTGTGGAGGAGCTGAAGGTATAACCCAGGGTAGTTTGTCGGTTCCAGATTCCCAAATCGATAATTAATTCGGCTTCTCGATTTCCACTTTCTCCGCCTACGGGTGGCATAATAATTAATTCTCCCTTCGCCGTCGTTTCAAAGTTAAACTCGCGATTATTTTGACATAATTGATAGAACTGTTCGTCGGTTAAAGGAATGGTGTTTAAATTTAAGGTTACAGTATTCATATCTTTGCCCTAGCTTACAGCAGTTTGCTCTGCTATGCGGTACATTGTCGATCCCCCTAAATCCCCCATGGAACCAAAAGCTCCCGCATCCTTTGGCTTCCCCCATGGAACAAAAAGCTCCCGCATCCTTTGGTCTCCCCCATGGAACAAAAAGCTCCCGCATCCTTTGGTCTCCCCCATGGAACAAAAAGCTCCCGCATCCTTTGGTCTCCCCCTTTTTAAGGGGGACGGAAGGGGGATCTAAAAGGGGGACGGAAGGGGGATCTAAAAGGGGGACGGAAGGGGGATCAAAAGGGGGACGGGAGGGGGATCTGAAGGGGGACTTTGATCTACTGTACTTTATTACAGCGCAAAGCGCTGTAAATCATATTTAAAATTATATAGTATTACAAATAGGCAGATAAAGTTAAGCTATAGCAACCGCCATAGCGGTTAGGATACATCATTTATGTAGAGACGTTGCATGCAACGTCTCTACAATGGTGCCGAACGTCCTAATCGATGTGTCTACTGCTAGAAATCCTGGTAATAGGGGTTCCCCCGATAATTCTGTCGGCAGATTTCGTAGTTCTACTGGCTGTCCCCGGCGATAAATTTCCACTTGCTGCGGTTGGGGGTTAATTAACCATGCCAATTGCACTCCCGCATCCATGTATTCTTGCATTTTGTCACGTAACGGTTGCAAATCGTCTGTAACTGACCTTAATTCGATGACAAAATCAGGTGCAATCGGGGGAAATTTGCGCCGTTGTTCAGGGGGGAGCGCTTCCCAGCGTTCTCGGCGAATCCAAGCCGCATCTGGGGAACGTTTCGCACCATTGGGTAACTTAAATATTGTGGAGGAACTGAAAGTAAAACCTAGGGCATTTTGCCGATTCCAGATGACCAAATCGGCAATCAGTTCAGAGTCTCGATTCCCACTTTCTCCGCCAACGGGTGGCATGATAATTAATTCTCCCTTCGCTGTGCTTTCAAAGTTAAACTCGCGATTATTTTGACATAATTGATAGAATTGTTCGTCAGTTAAGTGAATGGTGTCTAAATTTAAGGTGACAGTATTCATATCTTTGCCCAAGATTATTAGTCTAGTAATAGCAGTTAGAACATCTATAAGTAGTCGGACAAAAGAAAACGGTACGCTAATTAAGTTTTGTAACCCCCCCAAACCCTTACTGTTCCCTGTTCCCTGTTCCCCGTTCCCTTTGTCTACCCTGATTTCCACATCTCAAAGACATTATTGAATAGACGCCACAACGCCTAAACTTTCATTCGCTAGTCTGTCTACAGCACATACCGCATAGGTTCCCGGTGCTAATTCTGCCTCGGTTATCTCCTCTGGCAAAATTTTGTGCAGTGTCCAGTTTTCGCCTTGCTGCTGATACACTGTCCAAGAGCGAATCTTGGCGTTAATCGCTGCATTCCAAATTAGCTTATTTCCAATCACTCTCACCCGAACCGGAATCGCTGGCGGTGTATCACTCAGCCACGACATGGTTGGAGATAAGGCGGGTTGATTATAAACAGAGGCTTGGAACTTTTCAACCACTCCCAAACGATTTTCATTAAAGACTTTCATGTTATAAAAGATATTGCCGAGGGAGAGTTGGGGAGCCAGGTTGCGGGTAATATCAACTTGCCGTTCATATTCTAAGAAAGACCAGTCTTGAGCATCCAACATACTTAACCGATTGCCGGGATAAATATGGCGCTGTTTGGGATTATTGTCTGTCCACCATTGCAGGAGAACGGGATAACTTTGGGCGGGGGGGTCAATGCGCCAGTATAATTGCGGGGCGATATAATCAATCCATCCTGCTTCTAACCATTGTTTCGGGTCAGCATAGAGGGATTCGTATTGATCTAAGCCTTTAATTTGAGGTGGTTGTCCGGGACGATAAATGCCAAAGGGACTAATGCCAAATTTAACATGTTTCTTAGTAGCGCGAATTCCGGTATAAAGGCGCTGCACCATTTGATTCACATTTTCCCGCCGCCAATCACTTAAGCTAAGAGTGCCGCCTTCGGCTTGATAAGCGTTATATGTTTTTTCATCGGGGAACTCTTCTCCCGCGATGGGATAGGGATAAAAATAATCATCCAGATGAATGCCATCAACGTCGTAGCGCCGCACGACATCCATGATTACGTTATAGGTTAAATCTTGAACTACTTTCACCCCAGGGTCCATCCACTGCTGATTGCCATATTTATACACGTATTCGGGATGGGTGACGCTAATATGAGGGGCGACATTGGTGGAACTTTGGGAAGAAGTTTTGGCGCGGTAGGGGTTAAACCAGGCGTGGAGTTCAATATTGCGCTGATGACAAGCCGCGATCGCAAACTCTAAGGGGTCATAATAAGGATCGGGAGCTTGACCTTGTATGCCGGTTAACCATTCACTCCAGGGTTCTAACGGGGAGGCATAAAAGGCATCACCTGTAGGTCGAACTTGCAAGATTAACGCATTTAACTGAAGTTCAGCCATGCGGTCAATAATTTGTAACAATTCCCGTTGCTGTTGGGCGACAGATAAGCCTCGTTGGGGGGGCCAATCGATGTTCCAGACTGTCGCTACCCACACCCCACGAAACTCCCGTTGATGGCTCAGTTTCAGGGTTTTCTGGCGCACGATAATATAGTCTGAACCAATGGCGTCAAGTTCACCCGTATAGACTAACGCCTGGTAAATAAACGCCGCAACATCTGCACGGGTGGCGGCTTGGAGGGGATTGAAGCGCTTAAGTTGGGGATAATTCACCACCATTCCCGTATTGGTTGCGATCGCAATCCGATCAATAGCATAGTTGGGAATGTCACCAAAATCATCATAGAGTTCCCCTAGGGCGGCTTTCACCTCCGTTAATCCAGCAGTAGTTATCTCCAATCCCGTGATTAGAGACACCAACACCTCCACTCTGGCTATACTCGCCTCTGGGCGAAACCGATTTCCCGGATACCCCGACATAAACCCGGTTTGATACGCCTTAGCAATCGCCCCAGTTGCCCAATGTTTAGTAGGAACATCCACAAACGGAACATTTGGGCGTTTACTCGGTTTAGAAAAAGCATTCTGTAACAACGCCGCAAACTGCGCCCGACTCATCGGATCATTAGGACGAAAACGCCCATCGGGAAAGCCACTAATCATACCCACCAGGGCTAACCCTTCAATAAAAGAACGCGCCCAGTGGTTTTGGATATCGGGGAAACGGGGAGTGGAAGCAGTCATAAAGATTCATCACCTAGCTAGAGAAATGCCCTATCTAGATTATCCCGGTTCCTCCTTGTGCTTGTCATCGCGCTTGTAGTTGCGCTTGTAGTTGCGCTTTAGCGCCAGTCTCAGCCATAAGGTTCCACAGAAAAAGTCTCCAAGCTATAAAAAGTAGAACAAAAGCGAACTTTCATAAAAACCCAGGCAAATTTCATTCAACACTCAGATAGATCTCGTTATTAGGATCACGAATAGCATTTAAAACAGATGTTGACAGTTTAGGATGTCTCCCTCACTATGCCATTTGGAATGCTGATACACACCGTTGGTAGAGCGAGATAGCTCTAACGGTTTTATGGTATAGGCATCGTAAAGCTTGGGTTTATCTCTCTGGTGAATAGCTACCATCGCCAGTTCGTCCCGATTATAAAGAATGTTGGTTTCCCATTTTCCCATTGTGACTAGGCGATGAGTTGCCAAGCATGATCTCACTTTTCACAGGATGTTCCCCACACTCATGGGTGTCAACTTAAGCCACAACCATTGCCCACCCTAATTTTTAGCTACAGTGTCCCGGCTCAAAGAGTTCCCAGACGCGCCATGGCGCGTCTCTACATGGCTCCCCCAGCTCCCCTACTTTGTTGCACTGTCTTCGCCGATTCTTATTCAAGACTTGTTGGATTGATGTTTACTTAATAAAAACCACCAAAGTTCTGCACCAATTAATACAACTCCTCCTAAAGTAACACCCACTTTCAGGAGTAACGGTTGCTCAATTTTGCTAAATTGACTCGTTTTCTGGGACTGATGTTCTGACAATTTAGCCATAGCCGGATTAACAGCAACTCCGAATATAAGTCCTAAACTAATCAGATAGGCTAAGATTTTAGGTTTAGTTGCCATTGGTTTGATTCCTCCTCAAGGTTAATAAAGGGCGATCCGATAAAGTTGAATAGATTTGAGTTGTTCATTGATTTCAGCGGGTCGCCCCTACAGGCGATCGCTGATAATTTGGGGCTTAAAATTCCGTAATCTTAATGCATTTGTGACTACAGAAATTGAACTCAGTGCCATGGCTCCTCCGGCTATAATGGGATTGAGTAATACACCAAATAAGGGATAAAGAATTCCCGCCGCAATCGGAATCCCTGCGGTGTTATAAATAAAAGCAAAAAACAGATTTTGGCGAATATTTCCCATCGTGGCGTGGCTAAGTTGAATCGCCGTGACAACCCCGTTTAAATCCCCAGAAATCAACGTAATATCACTGGCTGCCATAGCCACATCCGTACCCGTACCAATCGCTATTCCCACATCCGCTTGGGCTAAGGCGGGGGCGTCATTAATTCCATCACCTACCATAGCAACAATCCGATTGGAATGTTGATTGTTGATAGTGTAGGGGCGGGTTTTACCGATAATATTTAGGAAAAAACCACTAATTTCACTAAACCCGCCCTGGCTATTTGTTGATTGTGGAGTCTTCTTAATTGGTTCGGTTTGTAGGGAACGGATGACATCGGATTTCTGATCGGGGCGCACTTCGGCAAAGACATGCTGGATACCAATTTCTCGTGCGATCGCGTCTGCTGTTTGTTGATTATCTCCGGTTAACATGACAACTTGCAACCCCAAGCGTTGCAGTTTCTTTACCGCCTCCACAGAAGAAGGTTTTATGGCATCAGCAATACCGACTAATCCCTCAATCTTACCATCCACAGCAATCCAAGCCGTTGTTTTTGTCGCCGCTTCCCAGGTTTGTTTCTGAGATTGTAGGGATTGGGTATCAATTTCTAATGCATTCATCCAGCGTTGAGTGCCAATTTGGATGAAGTGATTCTCCACTTCTCCTTGTACTCCCATTCCAGCAACGGCTTCAAAGTTTTGTACGTCGGGTAATGGGAATTCTACGCCTTGAGATTTGGCATAATCAACAATGGCTTCAGCTAAGGGATGTTCGGAAAGCCGTTCTACAGCGGCGGCGAATCGGAGCAGTTTTATTTCATGATGATCGGCTGTTCCTTTGACGGTAACATAGTTAGTTACGCTGGGTTTCCCTTGGGTAATCGTACCCGTTTTATCCAGGACAATTGCCTGAAGTTTATGGGCGAGTTCTAAACTATCTCCCCCTTTAATTAAAATGCCATTTTCTGCACCTAAGCCAGTCCCCACCATAATGGATGTCGGAGTAGCTAAACCTAAGGCACAGGGACAAGCAATAATTAAAACCCCAACCGTAGTAATCGTGGCAAGGGTAACATTACCCATCACATTAAACCAGATCACAAACGTCGCGATCGCAACCGCAATTACAACGGGTACAAACCAGCCTGTGACTTGATCCGCGAGTTTCTGAATCGGGGCTTTTGACCCTTGCGCCTCTTGGACTAATTGGACAATTTGCGCCAATACCGTATCTTTCCCCACTCGTGAGGCGCGGAATTTAAAACTTCCGGTTTTATTAATTGTCGCGCCAATTACTTCATCGCCAGCTTGTTTTTTCACCGGGATGGGTTCACCCGTTACCATAGATTCATCAATAGTAGATGCCCCGTCAACTACTTCTCCATCCACGGGAATCTTTTCCCCAGGGCGAACAACTATAACATCATCGACAATAACTTGTTCAATCGGAATATCAACCTCTTCTCCTTTACGAATGACTCGCGCTGTTTTCGCTTGTAATCCCATTAACTTACGAATCGCTTCTGAGGTTTGACCTTTTGCCCGATTTTCCAACAGTCGCCCTAATAAAATGAGGGTAATAATCACGGCGGCGGGTTCGTAGTAGACATCCGGTGACAAGCCTTGGGCGATTAAAAAGCCAGGGAAAAAGGTAACAAAGAGAGAATAGAAATAAGCGGAACCTGTCCCCAGCGCTACCAGTGTATTCATATCCGCGCCATGGCGTTTAAAGGCTTTCCACGCGCCGACAAAGAAAGATTGACCGCACCAAAACAGTACAGGTGTACTTAAAACCAGTTGCACCCAAGCATTATGCAGCCAGGAGGGAAAGTAGGGAATATGTAATCCTGTCATCGCCGGAAGTGAACCAACCACGAGGAGAAGACTAATCACGCCGCCGACGATAACTTTATGTTTGAGATCCCGTTGATGGGCTTCTCGTGCGGTTTTTTCGGCGTCGGTGTCTTCACCCATTTGGGTGGTATCTAAGGGATGCGCCCCATATCCTGCATCGGCGACGGCTTGTTGGATGCTGTCTAAAGTTGTCGCTTTGGGATTATAGGTTACAGAACCTTGTTCCATGGCAAAGTTAACATTACAGTCAACAACGCCAGAAACACCTTGAATGGCTTGTTCAATCGTGGCGGCGCAAGAGGCGCAACCCATTCCTTGTAGTCGTAGATGGCTGGTTTCCATGGTTGACTCCTGGAGATCTGCAATTTGGGGCGTTTGGGGGTGCAAAGGGGCGATGGCAGGTTTTAAGGCTGAAAGGGTGTTATAGATATAGGATAAAGTCTCCATTCTACTGGAGAGTCAAGAGCTAATCAGTATCGTTGCTAATCTGGTGGGGTAGGATGGTTGTACTGCAACCTGTGTCGATAAGGGAGATGGGTTGAGTATGAAGGATGATCACGTCGATGTTTTGGGATGAAATCCGAGAGGGGGTAGGTGTTTTTTTGGGCGAGTCTTATTTTCGGGCTGTATTCCTTGTCTGATCTAGGTTTGAGGAAATTTGCCTTAGGGTGAGGTTCTCGGAAATCTTGAAACGTTTACTGGGAGTGGATTTGGGAGTTTTTTTTTGAGATGCCTCTTGTCTAGCGAAGTCTGAAATGATATATTTAATGGAGTCTCTCGGAATTGTACCTTGAAAACTAAATACAGCAAGCGTTTCAGAGGTCGGCAGTCTAAATTCCCCTGAATCCCTATCAGGGATTGAAACTCGGGATACAAGCAGGGTCTGTACTCGTTACCACCTAGTCTAAATTCCCCTGAATCCCTATCAGGGATTGAAACTTAACTAAGTGAAATACTCAGAATACATAATCTCTTCTGGTCTAAATTCCCCTGAATCCCTATCAGGGATTGAAACAAGAATCAGTTAATTCTGGGGAAAAATTTTCCGCCGCCGGTCTAAATTCCCCTGAATCCCTATCAGGGATTGAAACTTTCCCACTTCCTTTATAGGTGGCGAGTACAGCAGTCTAAATTCCCCTGAATCCCTATCAGGGATTGAAACCCGTACCCTCTTCAGTAATTCGATTTACACATAGTGGTCTAAATTCCCCTGAATCCCTATCAGGGATTGAAACCAAAATAAAAGCATTGGTATGGCGCAAACTTCCGGTCTAAATTCCCCTGATACCAAGTTGCGTTCTATCATGTCATTCTGAGCGAAGCGAAGAATCTGGACAGATGCTTCGCGTCATTCCGTTTCACTGCATTCTGCTCAGCATGACAGATTCTACCTTGGAGCAAGAAGGAAGCGGTATTCTAGGGTATTTTGGAAACCTATTTATATGATGGTTCCCCTTCTCCCTTGATGGGAGAAGGGGTTAGGGGATGAGGGTGAAACGCTTCCCCTGTATTAGTTTCACCTTAAGTTGACACGGATGGGCAATGCCGTGCCCCTACAATTATTGGAATGTTGGAATTTCCGTGAATCCCGATGAGGGATTAAAATTAGCGCCGGGAATGCGATCGCGTCTGTAACCAGATGATAATTCCCGTACTCACTAATAAAGGATTGAGAAAAGAATAAACCATTCTCCCCCTTTTTGACTCCCCCTTTTTGACTCCCCCTTTTTGACTCCCCCTTTCTGACTCCCCCTTTCTGACTCCCCCTTCCCTCGCAGGGAAGGGGGCTGGGGGGTTAGGTTTTTCAACTATGGCGAAGACAGCGCAACGACAAACGACAAACGGAAAATCCAGAGACCCCTCACTCTGCCATAAT
This sequence comes from Coleofasciculus sp. D1-CHI-01, assembly GCF_040218875.1. Lineage (NCBI taxonomy): Bacteria > Bacillati > Cyanobacteriota > Cyanophyceae > Coleofasciculales > Coleofasciculaceae > Coleofasciculus > Coleofasciculus sp. D1-CHI-01. Next base: position 50,512 of record NZ_JAVJQP010000027.1, on the reverse strand, counting down.
AACCTCTACCAGACTTGATAAAACGTTAACAATTTCCTCTAATAACCGCGCTTTCAAATTCCTCTAACGCCTGAACATGTCCCACTTGCCATGACCGTTTTACGGTAGCCGGAATAACCTGAGTGATCGAAATTCCTGGAAACGTTGGACTACTATCTGATTGTTTATACTCCCCTTCTCTTAGTACATAAATTATCAACTTGCCACTATCATAAACCCAGACTTCTGGAACGCCAATCGCTTGATAAGCATCCAATGTTGTTTTCGAGGTAACATCTGACTCAATTGCCAAATCAGGCGGTGGATCATCGGGTTCAAGTCGGCGACGACCAATCATTTGTTGATAATTCTGAATATAGAAACAGGCATCTGGTTCAACGCCTGCTGCACCTTCCTTTTTAAACGTCGTTGAACCAAAAGGTTCATATCGCCTACTTGTCGCCTTAAGCAATAGCTTGACAATATCTGAAATAATATCCTTCGGTTTTTCATGCTCAGGAAAAGGAACCCTAATTTCTAACCTTCCCTGGCTGTAAGCAAGTCTTGCTGCACGTTTTTCTCCTAACTCTGACAAAATAGACTCAAATTTCTGCCAGTTGACATTAGGAATTGTCACAGCACTGCCGGGTGCTAGTTGCATCTGGCTAACGGGTTTAACAATTGGGGAAAGAGCCGCCATACTATCAAAAAATTAAAAATTCAGTAGAGACGCTCTACTGAAACGTTTCTACTGAAGTCAAAAAAGCCGTTATTGACTCACTAATTTTACCATTTGTTGAGCAGTTTGTAGCCCATTCGTTCAGACAACCGTCTTATACCGAGTTGCGTTCCGTTCTATCATGTCTAGGAAGAGCGAAGCGTGAAGCTTTTGCTATAGCGAGGAAGGAGATACGCGAATCTGGACAGATGCTTCGCGTCATTCCGTTTCACTGCATTCTGCTCAGCATGACAGATTCTACCTTAGACTGCAACTTGGTATTAGCTACTATTCTCCAAACAAACTCTTAATCGCATCTCCTAAATTTTCAGACGCCTTTTCCATATCCGATCCTGCATCGTCAGCGCGATTTTTCACTCGCCCTGTATCTTGTTCCGCCCGCCCTTGGACTTGCTTGGCTGCACCTTTAATATCTTCCTTGGCTTTGCCCATATTTCGTTCTACTGTGCCAATATCTTCTTTGGCTTTTCCTTGAATTTGGTCGCTGGTTCCCGAACCGAATACTTCGTCAACGGGGTTACTATCAGCAACCATAAATGGTGTCATTTTCACGGTTAAAGCCTGGGCTGTAGGCATAGGATTAAATAAAGTGCCTGTCCAAGTCAATGCCACTAATGCCATCGACAAAAGAACTGACAGCATCTTTTTAGCCCGGTATCGTTGAGAATTGCCCGAAACTGGATTGATTATCCTGAACATACTTAATTGAGACTTTAGAACTTGAACTCTGTAATCATAACCCATTCAACCCTATTCAGCATTCATCCATTAGATAGACATTTTGATTAGTTTACCTGAGTTCGCAACCAACTTAACCAGGTTTCTAATCCTTCACCTGTTTTAGCCGAGAGCCGAATAATCGTTACCTGGGGATTGATTTGACGCACGTTAGATTCTAGACGGTTGAGATCAATATCCAGGTAAGGAGCTAAGTCAATTTTGCTAATTAATAAGCAGTCGGCTTCTTGAAACATAATTGGATATTTCAAGGGTTTATCCTCTCCCTCAGTGACACTTAGAAGTGCCACTTTCCCATGTTCTCCCACTTCAAATTCAGCCGGACAAACCAGATTACCGACATTCTCAACAAAAACGAGATCAAATTCCCCTGGATTGTAGTCCGCTGCTAAAGTGTGAAGTCCTCCTGATACCATCTTTGAGTCAAGATGACAGGAACGTCCGGTATTAATCGCAATCACAGGAACACCGTATTGACGCAGCCGTTCGGCGTCTAATTCCGTTGTCATATCCCCTTCAATTACTGCCATTTTTAAGTCATGATTCAGGGCGGCTAGAGTACGCTCTAACAACACCGTTTTTCCCGCACCGGGGCTACTCATGATATTCAGACAGGTAATTCCCCACTGATCAAAATGGGCGCGATTGTGATTGGCTCCCGCTTGGTTAGCGTGGAGTAAGTTAATTTCTAAAGCAGCTTCAACGGTTTGGTGCATTATTAGTTAGATAGCTTAAATTTCCGCAAAAGATTGAGCATATTCAATGCGATCGATTTTCAGTTCTCGTCCCGAACGAATATCTTCCATCGGAGATTGACAACTAGGACAAGAATAGTGCAATCCAATTTCGGGTTTATATTCTGCTTGACAGGCGTGACAGAATGCGACCAAAGGCGTCTCGTGAATCGCTAATTTTACTCCCTCTAAAAAACCCGTTTGAGTCTGTGCCGCAAACGCAAAGTGCAAACTAGCCGGTTCCACACAAGTGAATTGCCCCACTGTCAGGTGAATCCTATCAATTTGCGGACGAGAGGGTTGTTCCTCCCACCATTGGCGCACTGTCAAAATTAAGGCTTTGGTCATATCGGTTTCATGCACGCTTTATCCCTCCCCCAATTTTCTCAATTTCTGCCATTTTATACTTAAATCAATTAAACCCATTCCACCATTTCAGCTTGATAATTCATTTGAATGTAATCCGGCTTTTCCTGGCGAGGAAGCTGACCCGATACGACTAAATGACCCATCGTATCACAAATCACCCGGGTTGCCATGAGCGAGGTCATATCACTAATATCATAAGGGGGTGAAACTTCGACCACTTCTAACCCACAAACGGGAACATTTTGGACAACTTTCTTGAGCAAATAGAGGGCTTCACGAGGCAGTAAACCACCCGGTTCGGGCCACCCAGTTCCGGGAACAAATCCAGCATCAATACAATCAATATCAAAACTAATCCAGACACAATCTGTCCCATCAGTGGCGCGTTTTATGGCAAAATCGGCTGCCGCATCTAATCCCATTTCTGTAATATCGGTAACCGTGAGAATATTCGTAGCTCGTTCTCGACAAACTTTAACCCCTTGACGCGGGACTTGCCAGCCACCAATTCCCAGTTGGACTAGGTTTTTAGCCGGAGCATTTTTGATATTAGTAGCGTGAAACCAAGGACAAGTATGCATCCGTTCATCGAGATCGGTTTCTTGGGTATCGACATGGCGATCAAAGTGAATAATGCCGACTTTTTTATCCCCCAGATGCCGACAAATTCCCCGCACTGTGGCAAATCCAATCGAATGATCGCCACCTAAAATAATTGGGAATGCACCGGAACTAAAAACGTGAGCAATTCCCTTGGATATTTGATCAAAAGACTTTTCATTATTCGCCGGAATCGTAAAAACATCGCCCACATCACAGAGGGTAATTTGTTCCCGTAAATCAACACCTAATTCAAAATTGTACGGCGTATACAAGGCGCTAATCCGACGAATCCCTTGGGGACCAAACCGCGTACCCGGGCGATAAGTTGTACCGGAATCATGGGGAACCCCGATAATCGCCACGTCATAATTGCCAACTTGACGCACATCTTCTAAATAGGGCGCTTTCATAAAGGTATTAATCCCCGCATAGTGGGGCAATTCACCTCGCGAAAACGTAGGAATCGTGCGATCGCGGATACTTTCAGCCGCTTCTAAACCGTAGTCTAACCCTTGATCAACTTCTTGTTGCCAACCAGTTAAAGGAAGCTGTTGTTCTCGTTCTAAAGCACGTTGAGCTTTGCTGGGGTATCCATTGGGGTTGTTATTCGGGCGTTGAAATGGAAATGACTCACTCATAAATTTCTCCAGATTAATGTCACTAAAAAACAGGAAAAATACCCAGGAGTGTGACGACTCTTGCCTTCGCCAACATCTCCCGGGCTTTTCTCCCGCCGTGGGGCTACTGATTTAGTAATCCATGCGGATTGATAAAATCTTTTTGGGGTAGCCTGCTTCTCTTGGACCAGTCATTTCGGCGGTTGAATCCGAAATCGGAACCCTAGAAGCTAATTCTATTTTGCTTTGTTTATAATTACTATTCTTTCATGGTAGCAAAATGTATGAAAAGTTACAAAAATCCATTTAAATTTTCTTGGATAAGCGAATCGTAAACTGGCTACCCTTGCCTAACTCACTCTCCACCTGAATAGTACCTGATGAGCTTGGGCGATCGCACGAGCAATCGACAACCCTAACCCCGAACCTCCAGACACCCTGGCGCGAACCCAAAACCCGGAAACGCCTAAAATTAAACCCATAACGCCAGCATACCAACCAGCCAGTCGCCATCGAGTTGAGCGGAATAATCGATTTTGATTCATCTGATCAGGGAGATGGGGTGTAGGGGTGTAGGGGTGTAGGGGCGGGTTTCACTATTATCGTTTCTTTTGCACCTGGATATGACTAAACCCGCCCTGCTAAGGAAGCAAGGAAGCACACAAATGACAAATCGAATTCTAGGTATTCCCAGGCTTGGACACCATCCAAAACCCAATCCACCACATAAGCCTCTTGATTCAACGCCCGCTTAATCGCCGCGCCTAAATCGGGTTCATCTTCGACTAAAAAAATTCTCATATCATCTAGTCATGAAATCAAAATGAAACCGTTGTCCACCCTTAGTCAGATATTACAGCTCATTCTTTAGTTGGACGCGATCGCACCCACAAGTTTCTACAGTAAAAAGTGAGAGGGCAGTAATCTAAGTCAACCTTAAAATCGCTCTCTACCCACCCCCCACAACACTTATGCAGCAGGTTACTCAGTGATTGAGTTTCCGGGGGGAAATTAGGTCAATTCCGTTTGATGGATTTTCTCAACAAGATTGATCAGAAATCAATCAGGAAAGTCCGTTGGCTAGTTACAAGACGATAAAAAAATTAGCATGAACAATGCAAACTTTTGGCAACTGTATAGTGAGGCAGTGCTAACCTCACTCGGCTTTTTCTGGAAAGCGTTATGGGCGTTTATCCTGGGTTATGTGATTAGTAGCGCTATCCAAGTTTTTGTGACTCGCGAACGCATGAAACAAACCATGGGTGAAGCGGGAAAAGGGAGCGTCGCCTTGGGAACGTTTTTCGGCTTTATATCGAGTTCCTGTAGTTTTGCTGCCCTAGCGACAACAAAATCATTATTTAAAAAAGGAGCCGGTTTTGTTCCGTCCCTGGCTTTCTTACTCGCCTCAACCAATTTAGTGATTGAGTTAGGATTTATCATCGCCGTCTTCCTCGGTTGGCAATTTGTCGTTGGCGAGTATGTGGGTGGACTTCTGCTGATTATTTTCATGTGGTTGATTGTGAAATTTACCCGCCCCACCAAGCTAATTAGAAAGGTACGCAAACGACTGCGGGATAATGAAGGCGAGGCAAATGAGGGAGAAGATGTTCCCGACTGGAAAGAGAAGATTCAAACTCTACAGGGATGGAAACAGGTTGCCCGCAAATATTTTATGGAATGGATGATGGTTTGGAAAGACGTAACCATCGGCTTTACTGTGGCGGGTGCGATTGCTGTATTTGTGCCGCGATCGTTCTTTCAGTTTCTGTTTATTGGTTCTGGACAAGGTGGTAATCCCGGATTTTTGGCAATTCTAGAAAATACAATTATTGGACCCGTTGCGGCATTTTTTACGTTTATCGGTTCCATGGGAAATATTCCCTTGGCTTCGGTTCTCTATGCCAATGGGGTAAGTTTTGCTGGGGTAATCGCGTTTATCTTTAGTGATTTAGTTGTGTTCCCGGTAATTCGGATTCATGCCAAATACTACGGCTGGAAAATGGCATTCTATATCCTAGGTATCTTTTTAGCGGCGTTGGTGGCGACAGCGATTGTTATGCACTATGGCTTTTCCCTATTCGGGCTTTTGCCAGAAAGCACTGGGCAGAGTCAAGCTGAAACACAACGTTTTGCGATTGACTATACATTTTGGTTAAACATTGCCTTTCTCGCTGTCACCGGGGTTCTGGCTTGGCTGCGCTGGGGTGGCAAAAAAGAACACAAGGGCGGAATGCATCACGGCGGTGGTAAGAAAAGTATCATTGAGCGGGTGCTGTTTTGGCTGGCGATTGTCTCCTATATCTGGTTAGCTGGGGGTTTGATTGCTGCTGTTATTAAGTAGGGTTTGCTGCACAACCCTCTAACCCTTATCTATCAAGAGTTAGAGGAGGTTTAAAGCCGACTATAAGTGCAATCCATCCCTCCTGGATGGCTGAAAAGCTTGCACTTATAGCAGTTTGCTCTGCTATGCGGTACATTGTCGATCCCCCTAAATCCCCCATGGAACCAAAAGCTCCCGCATCCTTTGGCTTCCCCCATGGAACAAAAAGCTCCCGCATCCTTTGGTCTCCCCCATGGAACCAAAAGCTCCCGCATCCTTTGGTCTCCCCCTTTTGAAGGGGGACGGAAGGGGGATCAAAAGGGGGACGGAAGGGGGATCAAAAGGGGGACGGGAGGGGGATCTGAAGGGGGACTTCGAGCTACTGTACTTTATTACACAAAAAGCGCTGTATAGCCAGACGAAAAGCACTACTGTTTCCCTCATCTCCCCCTCACCCCATCTCCCCAATACTTATTCAGCAAGCCCTAAGTAGGGATTGGGTTACCTGTGGGGGTTTGGAGACTAAACCCCTACGGTGATAAACAGAAAAATTCTTCACCGATGGAGGGATGAATACCAATGGTATGATTAAAATCTGCCTTGGTTACTCCGGCGTTAATGGCTAAAGCAATCATCTGAATGATCTCAGAGGCACAGTCTCCAACCATTTGAGCGCCCACAATCCGATCTGAGGTGCTATCAACTATCAGTTTGAGCAGGGTTTGTTCCGGTGATTCTGCCCTCATATCTAAAAGGTCGCCCTCTCCTCAAGCCTTTGTTGCTGGTGTGAAACAGCTAACATGGTGGAATAGGTTGTAGTGGGCTGACACAGCTAAAATGGTGAAATAGATTTGACGTTTAAACTGGGCGCACGCCATGCGCCCCTACGGTTTCCGGGCGTAATTCTAATTCATCAAATAAGGTGTGCCACGCCAGTAGGGTGGCTTGACACAGCTAAAATTGTGGAATAGATTTAACGTTTAAACTGGGCGCAAGGATGGTGCCCCTACAATTCTAATCCACCAAATAAGGTGTGCCACGCCAGTAGGGTGGGTTGACGACAGGAAACCCAGCAAAATCTATCTAGGGCTCAAGCCCTTACTACGAACCCAAGCTAATCTATCGCTTTAACTCTAAGAATGTCACTTCCCAAACCAATCGAGGTTGAGCATAACCAAGTAAGAAGGTTCGGGCTTGCTCTAATTGGTGAATGATTTGGGTATGGGGTTGGTGTTGCCAATACTGATGCTGTAAATAGTCAACTAACCACAATTGGGCTTGGGGATCAAGGGTTTTATCAATTTCCTTCGCCAGTTCTAGCGCCATACGGGATGAGTTGGGCAATTGGTTCAACTTTGCCAGTAATTCTGGGGGTATGGCTTGCAGTTGTTCAAACGCCGCGATCGCTTCTCCGGGACTCCCTTGGGCAATGGCTAGTATAGAGGGTTCTTGGAGAATCTGCTGATAACCCGTTTGCTGTAGTACCTGTGCCATGTCGTCTTGTGCTAATCGGGAAAAGGGAATCCGCTGACACCGGGACACTAAGGTGGGTAATAAGGCATCGGGACTGGGCGCGATTAAAATTAATGTGGCGTTTCCGGGTTCTTCTAGCGTCTTGAGCAAGCCATTTGCGGCTGATTCTGCCATGGTTTCCGTCTGTTCTAGCACCACAATTTGGCGGGAGGCTTCTAGGGGAGAACGTCCTAAAAATTGGCTAATTTCGCGAATTTGTTCCAGGCGGATTTGGGGGGGGGCTTTGCGCTTGAGTCCTTTTTCTGTGGCTTCTTTGGCGGATAGGCGAATACCATTGTGTAGATAGGTGGGTTCAACCCAGAGGAGATCCGGGTGATTTCTTTGCTGGAGGCGTTTCTGGACTAAGGGTTGCTTCTGGGGGGGAATATCTTGACAAAATAACCGTTCAATGAACCACCGGGCGACTAAAGCCCGCCCGACTCCAGGAGAACCGACAAATAGATAAGCTGGGGCGATGCGGTTGGCTGTTATGGCTCCCTCTAAGAGTGCGATCGCTTGTTTTTGTGCGACTATTGTCATTTGTTCGTCTTATGTCATTCGTCTTATGTCTTATGTCTTATGTCATTTTTCCATGACATAGTGTGTTTGAAGCCGTTGACGTAACACGATCTGAATATCCAATTGCACGGCGTCAGGGCTTTGATTGGCGTCAATCCGGACAATTCGCTGGGGATGCTGGGAGGCTAACTGGGCAAACCCTTGTTGGACTCGTTGGTGAAAGGCTAACTCCGCTTGTTCGATGCGATCGGCTACTCCCCGTTCTCTTGCCCGTTGTAAGCCTATTGTGACATCGACATCTAACCATAAGGTCAAATCACTTTCTAGTCCTCCTGTGGCGATGTGGTTGATTTGCTCAATCAAGGCTAGGTCAATCCCTCGTCCATACCCCTGATAGGCAATCGTTGAATCCGTGTAGCGATCGCACAAAATAATCGCTCCGGCGTCGAGCTGAGGCTGTAACAATTCTTCAACATGCTGCGATCGATCAGCAGCGTAGAGGAGGAGTTCGGTGCCCTGTTGTAGGGATGAGGACTGTTCTTGGAGCAAGAGTTGACGTAGTTTGACGCCGAGGGGGGTTCCTCCGGGTTCGCGGGTGATGATCACAGGGGGCGGTTGACGGTAATTGCCCAGTTTGTCTAGTATGCCACTGCTGAGGAACCAATCGCGCGATCGCTGAATTTGGGTGGTTTTACCACTGCCTTCGACTCCCTCAAACACGATCAGCATTTCCCCTTATCCACGCCTCATCTGATTACATCTCTCCCCATTGTCACCCAAAATCATGTCCTCGAGTAAAGTGAAAGATGGCTAGATGTTTGTCCCGATGGAATCTACCGTCAAGAGTATGTATACTTTATTGGTATACCTATCCAGCCAAAGACCACGGCTAGGTAGGTGACTTTAGATAGCCGCCGTAGGAGCTTGGTAACCAAGCCCGTACAGGTGGTGTTAGCCTGTGGACTGGTTAACACTGAGCGTAGTCGAGGTGTTCAGTGCTGTCACAGCCAGAGTGAAGCAGGAAGTAAGTACCTCCAGATGCCCACTTGTGGGTTGCTTTGGATAGATCTTATGTAATGATCTAGCTATCTGACGCCAAGGGTTAAATATGGCTCGCTACACTTGTTCATTTACGGTTGCAGTTTCTCCCGATCACCTTCAGCCATCGTTGATTGAGGTTTTACAATCCTGCGATTTCGACATTATTTATGATACGGGAGACTATATCATGGCACGGGAGATCCCCGGTCATGTTGCCTTTGCCAAACTCGTGACAGTGGAAGTCTTGATTGACAAATCGATGGCTACCGATCAGGAAATTCGCATGAATTTCGTGATCAAAAATGAAGAGTTGCCCTTACAGGTAGACAACCACTGTCACGATAAGTTTTATGAAGTTCAAGAGGCGGTTGCCCAAAACCGCCATTGGCAACTCTTAGAAAGTGTTGCTGGTTGACATCCTCTGGTTTTGTTTCAATCCTCTGGATTTCCCTGATCATAGTTGGGCGAATAATCAGGGTGTCCAGTCATCTGGATCTCCCCCCATCATATTTGGGCTAATCAGGGTGATGTCAAACTCATCGGGAGGTCCAGTGGGAACAGAGTCTCGCTTGAGTATGTAATATTTGGCACTAACTTGAGGTCCGAAGACGACTTCGTCCTCATCTTCAAGATCGTGGGCTTGAAGTTTATGACCGTTAATTACGAGTCCGTTGGCGCTGGCTTTACCTTTGAGGTTACCATCGACAATGCGGTAGTAGAGACTGCCGTCCTCTCGTTCTCGCCGCACTAAGGTGGCGTGTCGGCGAGATACAAATTGTGAGAACAAACGAATATCCACATCCGGATCTCTGCCTATAGAATAGACGGGTTCCTCCAAGGTATATTCCTTGCGTCCTTTTTCGTCTTCAATAATTAACAGATGGTTTTGATTGGATTTTGCAGGCATTGAACATCGAAAAATAGGGATAGAGAGTGCAGTTAATTCACTGTCGCTGTGTCTATGCTTTCTTACATTAGCAAACTGCTTAATTATCTTTCCTTAACGTATCAAGAAGAAATGACCGAATTGCCGACCTTCAACTTGGTCTTCCCCCATTCAATCATCATAAGCATTAATGCAGATCATGGCACAGACTCTAATGTTACAATTTTGTGACATTTTTTTACACTGACCCGACGGGAGAGCCTGTAGGCTTCCTTTGGGGTGCCGCTAATTGGCGGTGATTCCGGCTTTTATCGTGAGGACTATGTAATAACTCCTCTCTGGTGATCTTAATAGCTGCGTTACACTCCCGGTTTAGAAGATCCCACAAGTAGGCTGTAAATTCGTACCGATAAAACTTTCTCAATTTGGCTATCACGTTCACCCTACTTTCCCGCTGGATACCGGACTTTGTCCTGCTCCGCAGAAAGTCCATGCTTAACATGGGCGGGGAGGAAAGCGGGTGATAACCTAAGATTTACCAGCCTTCGCCGCTTGGTAAGCGAGACTTGAAAAGAATCATCCAGACACCACCATTACTTTGTATTCTACTACATAAAGGTTAGGACCCATTGAACGAACGGGTGTGAATTTTCCCAGTCTCGCCTAATAATGCGGGATGAGTATTTTACCCAGACCCCAAACCCCACACTCTACACCCTGTCTACAGAGTTCCAACCTCGACGCAATAGCAGAGAGTTGCTGACTACAGTCACCGAACTAAATGCCATCAGTGCGCCAGCTACAGCCGGATTGAGAGCGATACCAAATCCAGGTAATAGTACGCCAGCCGCTACGGGAATACCCAACGTGTTATATCCCAACGCCCAGAAGAGGTTTTGGCGAATTTTGTTAAAGGTAGCGCGAGACAGTTTAATCGCGTGGACAATATCCAGCAAACCGCTAGCTTGAGGGCTGTTAGCGCTCGGTTGCATGAGAATAATCCCCGCCGTTTCCCGGGCAACATCTGTTCCCGCTTGCAGGGCGATGCCAACATCAGCTTGGGCTAAGGCGGGACCATCGTTAATTCCATCTCCAACCATGGCGATGCAGTTTCCCTGGGTTTGCAGTTGGGCGATCGCGGCGGCTTTGCCATCGGGACGGATACCTGCCATAATGTTGGCTGAATCAATGGCAAGGTGTTGTGCCACTGTCACGGCGGCATTGGGTTGATCTCCGGTTAGCAGCATCACGCGCAGTCCCATCGCCTGTAGCTGTTCTACGGTGGTTTTGGCATCAGGTTTGGGTAAATCGGTTAGGGCAATGAGTCCAGCCAATTCTCCATCTACGGCTAAATACACCACGGTTTTCCCGACAGCCGCTAAGGTTTGGGCTTGGGCTTGGGCGGTATCACTAAGGGTCACGCCTTGCTGACGTAACCAATCTTCATTCCCCAGTAATACCGATTGATTGTCCACTAGGGCAGATATTCCTAGTCCGGCTTCGGTATAAAAATCCTTGGCGGCTAATCGAGGTAACTCTTGTTGTGCTGCTGCTGTACAAATCGCTTCTCCGAGGGGATGAGTTGTGCCTCTTTCGGCTGCGGCGGCGAGTTGAAGGAGTTTTGAGTAACCAGACATGCCATTATTCGTCTGTAGGGGCGGGTTGAGGGAATTCGCGCCAGCTATTGAGGATAAGCTTTGTTCAAAACCCGCCCTGACCGAGCGTTCACCTCCTGTGTCCCCCGTCTCCCCATCTTCCTCTGCCCATTCTCCAACAGATAGACAATCAGTTACAGTGGGTTTTCCTTGAGTCAAAGTGCCTGTTTTGTCAAAGACGATGGTATCGAGTTGATGGACTCGTTCTAAAATGTCACCCCCTTTAATCAGTAAGCCCCGTTCTGCCCCTAAGCTGGTGCCGACTAGAATCGCTGTCGGGGTTGCCAATCCCAAGGCACAGGGACAGGCGATCACTAATACCGCGATCGCTAATTTTAGGCTCAATAGTAAAGGTGAGGTTGAATCACCCATCAGGGAGTCTCCTTCCCCTAAAACCTGAGTCCAGATTTTTGTCCCCACCAACTCCCAAAACAGGAAGGTGAAGGTGGCGATTGTCAATACCCCATACGTAAAATAACCGGCGACTTGATCGGCTAAATTCTGCACCGGGGCTTTCCGGGTTTGCGCTTGTTCCACCAGGGCGACAATTTGCGCTAACGTGGTTTCCTGTCCAATGCGTGTGGCTTGAATGGCGATCGCACCGGATTGATTTAAAGTGCCAGCCGTAACCGGATCACCGGGTTGCTTGAGAACAGGTAAGGGTTCTCCCGTCAACATGGACTCATCCACCGACGACTGACCCGCCACCACTTCGCCATCAACGGGTATTTTTTCTCCCGGCAAAACCCGCAACCACTCGCCCACGCGAACTTGTTCGACGGGAATCTCGATCCCCAGTTCTGTGGCTGTGGGTGTTGATTTACCAATTAACCGGGCTACTTTGGGTTTCAGTGCCAATAATGATTCATAAGCGGCTGATGCCTGACGCCTTGCCCGTTGTTCCAAGGTGCGTCCTAGCAGGATAAAGCCAAGTAACATCACGGGTTCATCAAAGAAGCATTCCCAGCCCAATTGAGGCAAGAAGAATGCCGCACAGCTAGCCCCATAAGCCGCCAAGGTTCCTAGTCCCACCAAGGTATTCATATTCGGGGTTTGATGCCGCAATCCCCGCCAGCCATCGCTGATAATTGGACGCCCAGGTCCCAGCAGGGCTAAGGTTGCCAATCCCCAATGAAACCAGATCGTGCTAAACACGGGTAGCATGGGTCCATTAAACCAATGACCAATATGTCCAATGGTCGAGAGAATGACGAGGACACCAGCAATTATTAATTGCCGCAGTTGTTCCCTTGCCTCTTGTTCATGGCGTTGAGTCGGGGTGAGGCGTTCTTCTGAGGTTTCCCCGGCTTGGGAGTCACGGGGTTGGGACGGAAACCCGGTTGCGGTTAATTTTTCCGCTAGGGTGGCGGGATCAGCCTGACCGACTTCATACTCAACCACAGCCACTTCTGTAACCAAGTTGACCTGGGCGGAAACAACTCCGGGTTGCTGTTCTAGCTGTCGTTCTACCGCACTGACACAGCCTGCACATTTCATCCCCCCAACATCTAGGGTTATTTGCTCAACGGTTGGGGTGGGGGTATCGACGGCTTTTTCTGGGGAAATTTGCATAGATGTTTTTGATACGGATAGGCGTTGCGATGCCTGAATGCTGAGTTTTGTTAATACGTCTCTCTAATGATAAGGATTATTTTGCCAATGCGCTCTGCCACTAACCCATATCATATTTTGATGACAATGCCGATGATCTGTTGGAGGTTTGAGGTGTGTTTTTGATGGGATAGGGAGGCGTTATGTTTTTCCCGATCCGGTGGCAGTTAAATAAGCATTTTCGGATCGCCAAAACCCTTGATATTCCGTAGGGTGGGCATTGCCCATCAGACTATGAGGAGCGTGCCATTCGTCTTAAGTCGCCTGCTTAACAGCCAAGCTCTTCTTTTAGTTTGCGCTTCAAGTCATCAGAAATAAATAGTCCACTAATCTCCTTTGTAAGAGCCTCTAAGGTTTCTCCCTTTTCCTGACGATCTTGATATACGCCCACCAGTAAAGCTTCCAGCCCAAACTTAGATAAGGCATCGGTAGCTATACCTATGACTCCAAGGAACATGATGCCTCCAATCATTCCTCCTGGTCCGAGCATTGCTAAGGCGGCTGTGATTGCCGCTGCTCCTGTAAAACCTGTGGTAGCCATTGCAATCAGGAGAATAACTCCTGGGAATCCTAGTGCCGCAATTTTTCTAACAGCTTCGTCCATTTGATTACTCCTTTGTTATAGTTTACGCTTTCTGGGTCTTTTCACCTCTAAACTAGCTGATTCAGGTGAGTGATTACCTCAGCAATAGCTGCTAAGACTATTGCGCTATTTGGCGGATGCTATATAAGTATTTGTTGCGTTATTGAAGGCATAAGCCAATTTAGGTTCACAGAATATTTACTCATATTTATCTCAGCTTTATGGCGTTAACCCTTCTTACAACAGCTACTAAATATAGCTTTGATAATGACAAAATATTGAGGAGAACCGAAATTGCGAGAAGCTATCGACAATGCTAAAGAATCCGCAACTTGAGCAGCAGGTTTGGCTATTGCAGGAGGAACTTATCCGGTTGGTTTAGCTGCATTTGTGGGTACTGGTGCAGTAGCTAGTTTAGCAGCTTTTAGCATGAAAAAGTCCGTTTTTAGATGAATTGTGGTTCTGACGAAATATGGGGAATCAGGAAAAGGGCTAAAGTCGGCTTTTTAGTATAGTTTGAGCCGATTTAAAGGACTGGAAGGGAGTTGATTTGGTCAAAAATTAAATCTTCTTTGAAATTTTAAATATAATCCTTGACAAGTTGACAAGGCAGAACCCTCATCCCTGAGTCCTTTTAAATCACCACCCGAATCGCGAGGGGCTACCCCTTCAACGAAGTAAGGGGTAGGGGGAGAGCGGGAAGTGCAAGGGTTCGATACCCGTAGCACTTCCATTTGTACAGACGCTTCTTTCATCGCGTCTGTAACGCCCGTTGGTATAATGGTAGCCATGAAACAAGTGCTGACGATAGTCGTAAAGCTTCAACCTACGCCTGAACAAGCTGCCAAAATTGAGGCAACCCTTCAGGCGTTTGCTGCTGCTTGCAACTATGTCAATGAACACACAGATCCAAAGCTGACGAACAAAATTGCGATTCAGTCTCTGACTTACCAAACCATCAAGAGCGAGTTTAACCTCGTGGCCAACATGGCAGTCAGAGCTTGTGCGCGTGTAGCAGCTAACCGCAAGGTAGCTAAACACAAAGGTAAGCCTGTTAAATGGTTTGCCCCAACCAGCATCGACTGTGACAAAGACTTGTTTCGGTTTCGCGAACATGATTGGACGGTAAGCCTTGCAACTACTCATGGTAGAGAGCGAGTTAAATTAAAAGTCGGCAACTACCAGAGAGGAAAACTCAAAGGGAGAAACCCGACTTCTGCTCACATAAGCAAACACCGTGATCGTCAGTTCTACTTGCACATCCAAATCAAAGATGATGCCCCATACTCGCCAATTACCGACAAAGTAATTGGCATTGACTTAGGGCGGCGCGACATCGCCGTTACGTCTGAAGAGAAAAAATGGGACGGTAAGCATATCCAATCAGTTCGAGATAAGTTTTCTCAAGTTAGGGCATCTCTCCAGAAGAAAGCCCCGAAAGGCACGAGGACAACTCGGCGTAGATGCCGGGAAGTTTTGAAACGGCTGTCGGGGAGGGAGAGACGTTATCAACAATGGCTCAATCACAACATTTCCAAGTCAGTGGTCAAACGAGCGGTTGAGTTAAGTGCCTCAATTGCTATAGAAGATTTAACCGGGATTAGGGAAAGAACTAACAAGCAACCCAGAAACAAGACTGAACGCAGACGCTCAAATTCATGGGCGTTTTACCAATTGCGCCTGTTCATTGAGTACAAGTCCCTTGGCGCTGGTGTTCAGGTTATCCCTGTTTCCCCTGCCTATACCTCCCAAATGTGTCACAATTGCCTGCACATTCACCCTGTAAAAGGAAAGTCTTACCGTAGTGGCAAGATTTTCAAGTGCGAGCATTGTGGCTGGCATGGAGACGCTGATTTCAACGGAGCCAATAATATTGCACTTGTGGGGCTGTCTATAAACCAGCCTGGAGGCACGGGGTTATCGTGCAAGCTAAACCGAACTCCCAGATATGTTCAGCTTAGCTTGTTCGATGACTTCAGGGCTACTGAAAATCCAGACCTCAGCCGTTAGGCAGGTCTGGGTAGTTTATACGCGGGAGTCGGTGCTTAAAGCCACAAAGGATTTCCCAGGATATTGTGTTTAACGATATCGCCCAGTCATCCGCAGAGATTTGCCTGTCCCCGTCTCGTCCAATTAGGGTGACGATTTCACCAACCTGTAAATCGGGAATATTACTCACATCCAACATCAGTTGATCCATGGTAATCGCCCCAATTTGGGACACCCGTTGACCCCGAATTAATCCGGTCATTTTATTCGAGAGATTCCGGGGAACGCCATCAGCGTAACCGATACCCACTACCGCTAAACGTAACTGTTTTTGTGTCCTGAATTTATATCCATAACTCACCCCCGTCCCCGCCGGTATTGTTTTCACTTGAGTGACCCGCGTTTTAACTTGCATGACGGGTTTTAGGTTGACTTTTGGGTGTAAATGTGGTGCGGGATAGAGTCCATAAAGCGCTAATCCGACTCGAACCCAATCGTAATGCAAGGCGGGGTCAGTTAACGTGGCAGCGGAGTTAGCTAAGTGTAAGCAGGATGGGACGATATTCGCCGCATGAAGTTCGGCAATAGCCGCTTCAAACCGCTGATGCTGTAGTCTCATCACTGTGGGATCTGGACTATCTGCTGTGGCTAAATGGGAATAGACACTGGCGAGTTCTAAATGGGGTAATCGCTGGACTAATTGCACAAACTCAGTGGCTTGTTGCCAAGGCATTCCTAAGCGAGACATCCCTGTATCGATGTTGAGATGAACCGATAAGGAGGTTTGACAACGACTTAGGGTATCAGAAAAGACCAAAGCCTGTTGGGGTGTACAGATAGTGGGTTGTAAATGCCAATGCGCGATCGCACGCACTTGTTCGGGGGTATTGGTTGCGCCTAAAATCACGATGGGTGCGTCAATTCCGGCTTCTCGCAGTTGAATGCCTTCTTCTACTGTGGCGACACATAGCCCATAAGCGCCTGTGGCGAGTGCGGTTTGGGCAACCATCGTGGCACCATGTCCGTAGGCGTCTGCTTTCACCACCGCCATGAGTTGGGTTTTGGCAGACAAAAGCTGTTTTAATTGGTTTAGGTTATGGGCAAGTGCCGCGCGATCGATTTCTACCCAAGCGCGTTCGGTTAATCCGCCGGAAACTTCCCAGATGTTGGGCATTAACTCATAGGTTGGGATCATTTCTCCCATTCTCATTTACTCCTCTATCTCTCTCAAATGCCACAAAGCCTAGCATAGGAGGTTGGGGAGGGATATGGGACAATCAGATTTAAGCCGTGGCGATTAAAATCGCGGAACCACACAAACATAGGCGAAGCCTTCCCGAAGGGTAGGCCGCCTGCGCGGACTACTGAAAATTAAGGTTTGCGGTGACTTATCGTTTTGAGTTTAATCTTTACCAGCGCCAATTTCGACATCCCCTAACCACTCATCATGGCATCTGGAAAGTACGCGAGGGAATTATCCTGCGTCTGATAGATGAAAAAGGGCGAGTGGGTTGGGGAGAAATTGCCCCACTTCCTTGGTTTGGTTCTGAAACCTTAGAACAAGCCCTAACATTTTGTCAGCAGTTCCCGTCTCAGATTACATCAACGGATATTTTCTCAATTCCGGCTGAACTCCCCGCCTGTCAGTTTGGCTTTGAGTCAGCGTGGGATGCTTTAGTCGCAAGGAATGGGGGAGATGGGGGAGATGAGGGAGATGGGGGAGATGAGGGAGATGGGGGAGATAGGGGAGATGGGGAAGAGAGTCATATTGAAACGGAACAAATAAGCCAGTCGTTAACCCATGCGTCACTGAAATACAGCTATCTTTTGCCCACAGGGGAAGCCGCGTTAACATCTTGGCAGCAAGGTTGGCAACAGGGCGATCGCACGTTTAAATGGAAAATTGGTGTAACCTCTATGGAGTCGGAACTGAGGTGGTTTGACCAATTGGTTCAAATCTTACCCCCATCGGCTCAATTACGCTTAGATGCGAATGGCGGACTTACACCGCATCAAGCTCAACAGTGGTTGCAGGTGGCGGATCAGGCGGGAATTGTCGAGTTTCTGGAACAACCCTTACCACCAGAGGAGTTTGATGTGATGAGGGCAATGCATGATCAGTATAGGACACCGATCGCCCTTGATGAATCTGTCGCCACGTTGAACCAACTCAAAACCTGTTACCAGCAGGGATGGCGAGGAATTTTTGTGATTAAAGCCGCGATCGCAGGATCTCCAACACAACTACGGCGATTTTGTCAAGCCCACGATATCGACGTGGTTTTCTCCTCCGTCTTTGAAAGTGCGATCGCAAGAATAGCGGTTCTCAATTTAGCTGTAGAATTATCTCATCTCCATCGGGCAGTTGGGTTTGGAGTTAATCACTGGTTTGTCTAATGGTGATGTGCATTCAAACTGCCTATTCCCTTTGATAAATTTAGCATCCAAATTCAACGGCTGAACAGCTTATGATTCAAATCAAAACTAAACAACCCGAAGGACCCAAAGCCCCCAAATGGTGGCAAAAAATTCAGTGGATTACTAAGCCCCTGGATTACATGGATGCAGCAGGACAACAATATGGTGATATTTTCAATGCCCCTGTTATTAGCAATCATTCCTGTATGTTGTTTGTCAGTCATCCCCAAGCCCTACAACAGATTTTCACCAACGATACCAAGCAATTTACAGCTCCTTCAGATAGGCTTTTGCAGCCAGTTGTTGGAGATCATTCAATATTTGTGCTAGAAGGCGATCATCATCGTCGGGAACGGAAACTCTTAATGCCACCATTCCACGGCGAACGCATCCGAACTTATGGGCAACTTATCTGTGACCTAACCGATAAAATAATGCAACAGGTGCGTCCAGGTCAAACCTTTGTTGCTCGTTCCCTGGTTCAGGAGATCTCTTTGGAAGTTATCTTAAATGCTGTCTTTGGCATTCATGATCCAGAGCGTTTTTATCAACTGAAGGGGCTAATTGCTAGCCTGATGGATCAATTTAAATCTCCCTTCACATCAGGATTACTTTTTTTTCCAGCCCTACAGAAAGATTGGACACCTTGGGGTGTGTTTCGTCGCTTAAAGCAGCAAGTGAGTCAGCTAATCTATGCGGAAATTCGAGAGCGCCGTCAACAGAAAGACTCTTCGGGTTCAGATATTCTCACCCTACTGTTATCGGCACAGGATGAAGAAGGTAAACCCATGACAGATGAAGAATTGCATGATGAATTGTTTACTTTATTAGTAGCCGGTCACGAAACTACCGCTACCGCGATCGCGTGGGCGCTGTATTGGGTTTATCGATCGCCTGATGTGCAGAACAAGCTGTTGCAGGAATTGGACTCTCTCGGTCAACAAGCAGACCCTGTGGACATTGCTCGTTTATCTTATCTCACAGCCGTGTGCCAGGAAAGCTTGCGGATTTATCCTGTGGCTGTCTTAACTGTACCGAGAGCCGTGAAAGAACCTGTTGAACTGATGGGATATCAGCTACAACCGGGAACCCGAGTTTATGGCTGTATTTATTTAACTCATCATCGCCAGGATTTATATCCAGAATCTCATCAATTTAAGCCAGAACGCTTTTTAGAACGCAAGTTTTCTCCCTATGAGTTTTTCCCTTTCGGCGGTGGGATACGTCGCTGTATTGGTGAAGCTTTGGCATTCTTTGAAATGAAATTAGTCCTCGCCAAAATTGTCTCTCAGTATCAACTAACTCTGGCACAGCAGCAACCTGAGCGCCCTCAGCGACGGAGCGTAACCTTAGCGCCTAGCACGGGTGTAAGATTAATTATGCAAGGTAGGAGATAGGGGAACCAGGGTATTTGTAGGGGCGGGTTTAGGGATTAATTTCGGTTTTTTTCCCTAACTGAAATGCGAAACCCGCCCTAAATTTTGGTTGGGGTGGGTTTAAGGAAATGAATTCTATTTTAATCGATATAAAACAGCGAAACAATGATTGGCTCATTGGTTTTGACAATAATCAATTCCAAGAAATAAATCAGAAATTATTTGATCAATTTTCTAACTTATTTCCATGTCAAACTGTTCCTAAGATTATTCTGGCTGAATCTAACCCTTGGCGATTCCTTGCTGCCTTGAGCGCTGCTATTGCTGCCGATTGTTCAGTGTTTTTGGGTAATCCCAATTGGACACAACAGGAATGGCAGCAGGTTTTAGCATTAGTTCAACCCGATTTAATTTGGGGAGATTTGTCAAGGGTGATTCGTCAAGAGTCATTTGTCCACAATAAGGGACAAGGGATAATCAAGAAGGAACCTACAATGGGTGTCACTGAATTAGGCGTTTGTAGTCAGCGCTTTAGCGCTGATGGCACTAAAGTGCCTACTACGAACCCTGATGGCACTAAAGTGCTTACTACGAACGCTGATAGCACTAAAGTGCTTACTACGAACCCTAAAATAATGATTCCTACAGGGGGTTCCTCTGGTAAGATTCGCTTCGTGATGCACAGTTGGGATACTTTAATAGCGTCGGTGCGAGGGTTTCATCTGTATTTTGACCAAAAGCCAGTGAACTCCTTCTGTGTCTTGCCTGTGTATCATGTGAGTGGGTTAATGCAATTTCTGCGATCGCTAACTACAGGAGGACGACTCGTTATTCTACCCTTTAAAGAGGTGGTGGCGGGGAAAGGACGAGATATTGACCCCAGAGATTTTTTTATTTCCCTAGTTCCCACTCAGTTACAACGCTTACTCCGTGCGAATGCAGCAAATTGGTTATCTCAGTTTCACACGGTTTTGTTAGGTGGTGCGCCAGCTTATGAGTCTCTCTTAACTCAGGCGAGACAACAGGGTATTCGTTTAGCGCCAACTTATGGAATGACTGAAACGGCGTCTCAAGTGGTTACTCTGAAACCGGACGCATTTTTAGCGGGGAATAATAGTTGCGGTCAAGTTCTCCCTCACGCCCACGTTACCATTCGCAGTACAACTGGGGAATTTTTGGGGATGAATCAAATCGGAATTGTCACGATTGCAGCAGAGTCTTTGGCATTGGGTTACTATTCTTCAGGAGATAAGGAAGATAAGGAAGATAAGGAAGATGAAGAGTTAACTCAAAACCATGTCCTTGAGCGAAGCGAAGGAGCAATCAGAGCGGGTTTTGAGGAAATGTTATCGTCAACCACTGGCGCAAATTTTAAAACCTCGCCCCTACAGACGAATAATAGCGCATCTCTACACTTCCCCAATCACCAATCACCAATCCCCAATAGTCATGCAACGCCTAATAAAATCCCAATGCTGCAATCCGATGATTTGGGATTTTTTGATGAGCAGGGGTATCTAACAATTGTCGGACGGCAGAGCCATAAAATCATTAGCGGAGGTGAAAATATTTTCCCCGCCGAAGTCGAGGCGGCTATTTTAGCCACCCAATTAGTGCGTGATGTGTGTGTGATTGGCATACCGCATAATTATTGGGGTCAAGCCGTTACAGCAGTTTACGTTCCTCGTACATTGGATGTTTCTGTGGATATTTTAAAAGCCGCGCTGATCAATCAGTTAAGTAGGTTTAAGC
Organism: Coleofasciculus sp. D1-CHI-01; assembly: GCF_040218875.1. Lineage (NCBI taxonomy): Bacteria > Bacillati > Cyanobacteriota > Cyanophyceae > Coleofasciculales > Coleofasciculaceae > Coleofasciculus > Coleofasciculus sp. D1-CHI-01. The sequence continues at coordinate 29,071 of NZ_JAVJQP010000027.1, read as the reverse complement.
AGCCTAAATATTGGGTTCCTGTTGAACAATTGCCCCGCAACGAGCAAGGAAAAGTAAACTATGAATCTGTTAGAACAACTGCTTTAGAATTTTTGCCTAGGGTTTAAAAAGTCACAAACCTATGAAAGCCTATTGCCTCGACAGATAAAAACCCATACAAAATAGCGAGCGAGACGCTCGCACTACATACAACCGTTCCCCGTTCCCTATCCTCACCACAAGACTTATTCAGCAACCCCTAAATAATGACTTTGCCAATCATTAAAACCCCCTGATCCGATCGCAGATAGGGAACAGACGCACCCTTAAATCCGGTAATAAACGGCTTGTGATGCAACTGCCAATAGCTAGGACTCATATCATGGGCGATCGACTTCAAAGCTCTCAGTTCTTCCACCAGTTCAGTGGCGAGTTCGTTAATCCGATTGGCATGATCATAAGCCTGTTGAGTGGCGATCTCTACCTCATCAGCTAATGTTAAGGGTTGCTTGGGTTTGGCGAGAGGCTGTAGCTGTTGCTGTTTTTGCTCTAACTGCGCCTGCAACGCCGCGATCGCATTATCAATTCCTTGGACTTCGGCGGAAACCTCTGCGGCTACCCTCGCTTGATGGCGATAAGCCGCCGCGATCGCTTTGGGTGAATTATTCTCCGGTTGAACCTCCTGATTGGTTAGAGTATCCCGTTCTTGACGTAGTGCCTCGAGTTGGGAGCGAATTGCCTCAATTTCTGCCTGTATCTGATCCATCCTGATACCACGTTGTCTAAAAAGATAATTTTTTCTTGGTGCGGGTTACTACCTTTACATAACACAATCGTTACATAACACATAAGTAGGGACACGGCAGTGCCGTGCCCCTACTTGTTTCGTAAATGCGAGTTGACCTGATAATCTGGAGAGTCAACTTATTCAAGTATACCCAGCAAAGGTTGGGCTTTGGCTTTGGGTAGGGCTGGTGCGTTCAACTACCCCAACTTACTCCGTTCCGCCTTGAGGTGTCACTTCGTTGAAGTTGGGGATTGCATCTTGGCTCCACCTCAGCCCTGAATACCTCAAGCGGTAATCAGTTTTGGTTTCATCACCAGATACATCAGGGACGGCTGAAATACGCCCCATACTCTCTCGCCAAGAGTGGGAGAGCAACACTCTAAGTGCAACATTTCTAGCACCTACTAAATCGGCATGGAGAGTATAACCACATTGCTGACACACAAAAGTTAGACCTTTATTGGGTCTATTTTCTTTAGATGTGTGACCGCAGTGTGGACAAGCCTGAGAAGTGTAATGAGCATCCACTTTAACTGCAAGACTCCCATCCATTATCCTGAAGGATATAGGCTGAATCACCGATTGGGGATGTGAGTGTGGGGTGGCGCGATCGCACTGCGCTAGTCGATCATGGTTTGTAGGGGCGGGTTTAGGGACTTTCGTTTCGCTATTAGATGATAACGTTTGCTCAAAACCCGCCCTTTCCAGATGTTGGGGCAGGTTGTTAACGGTTGAGATTAGGGAACTCTTAACAGGGAACAGGGAACAGTAAGGGTTTGAGGATGATTTACGAACGCAATAGTTTGACACAACCTCTCCCTAACCCTCCCCTGATCAAGGGGAGGGAACGTTTCCTCCTTAGTAAGGGGAGAATGAGGAGAGGGGAGCAAGAATTGCTTAATACTTGCGTTCTTGGGGTTCAAATCGGGTCATCGCCACCGATTTATACTGCAAATCAATTCCGGCTGAGGAATAGTACGCCAAGGTATGCTTCAAAAAATTGGTATCATCCCGTTGGGGATAATCCTCGCGAGAATGGGCACCCCGACTTTCTTGGCGATTTAGGGCAGAGGTGAGAATAATTTCCCCAACCACCATCAGATTCCGCAGTTCTAAAGCCTCGATTAATTCCGTGTTCCAGCAGCTTCCTTTGTCATCTAAATAGATAGTTTCATACTGCTGTTTCAACTGTTGCAGTTGATTCAATCCTTCCTCCATTAACGCCTCGGTGCGGAAGACGCCGCAGTATTGAGTCATGCAGTCTTGGAAGTTTTGACGCAGTTCGTCGATGCGTAGGCTTCCGGATTGACCCAGCAATGCATTAATCTTATTTTGAGCAGCATTGAGGTAGACTTGCTCATCAATGTCGGGTAATTTGCGGTTTTGAATATATTGCGCGATCGCAGCCCCCGTTCGTTTGCCGTAAACCACGCATTCTAGCAGGGAATTACTCCCCAAACGATTGGCACCGTGAACCGAGACACAAGCCGATTCCCCGGCGGCAAAAAATCCATCAACCAATCCATCGGGTCCACTTCGCACCTGTCCATCGGTATTGACGGGGATGCCACCCATGGAATAATGGGCAGTAGGACGCACGGGCATGGGTTCGTATACGGCATCAACCCCAACAAGTCGGTGGGCTTCTTCCCAACAGAAGGGAATCCGACTCATAATCTTTTCCTTGCCCATGTGCCGCAAGTCCAGATAGACACAAGGACCTCCAGGATTCCCATCCGGATGCACCCCGCGACCCGCACGAATTTCTAATGCGATCGCGCGTGAGGTAATATCTCGTGGGGCGAGTTCCATTTTACTGGGGGCATAATTTGCCATGAAGCGATCGCCTTCGCTATTAATTAGATACGCCCCTTCACCTCGTACCGCTTCGGAAATTAACACACCCACAGGATACAACCCGGTTGGATGAAACTGGACAAACTCCATATCCTCCAACGGTACCCCCGCTAAAGCAGACATGGCTAAACCATCCCCCGTCGAGGCAAAATCATTGGAGGTGGTATTAAACACCCGTCCATAGCCCCCGGTGGCAAACATCACCGCCTTTGCCCGTACCACTTGCAGGTGAGTCGTCAGGAGGTTAAACATTACCACCCCTTTTGCCTGCCCATCTTCCAAAATCAGCCGCATGACGTACCATTCTTCGTAAACCGTCACGTCATTCTTGCGGAGATTACTTACCAGTTCATGCAGAATCGCATGACCCGTTTTATCGGCAGCATAGCAGGTTCGGCGATGGGAATGACCCCCAAAGGCACGTTGGGCAATGCGACCATCAGGTAAGCGGGAAAAGAGTACCCCCAGATGTTCTAAATCAACCACCACATCGGGGGCTTCGCGGGTGAGGATTTCCACCGCATCTTGATCCGCCAGATAATCCGAACCTTTAACCGTATCAAAAGCGTGGGCTTCCCAGGTATCCTCCGCATCCACATTTTTCAGCGTCGCCGCCATTCCCCCTTGCGCCGCAACGGAGTGGGAACGAATCGGATGGGTTTTGGCAACCAGTGCGACATTCAGCTTCGGATCAGTGCGTTTAATTTCCAACGCCGCCCGACACCCGGCTAAACCACCGCCGACAATAATGACATCGTGTTCTCGCATCTCAACTCGATTGAATTTCTGCTGTTATCTATCTTGACTGATTACTAAAATTCCTTACCGAAAGTCGGGGCGGGTTTAGTTACATCCGGTTGCAACCGAAAAGATAGTGGTGAAACCCGCCCCTACAGAGACACCACATCCCGTGAAACGTTAGTCTGACTTAGAGTCGAATGGTACTAGCTCGTTGCCTGAGCCGGTTGGGATGCACCGCGACTGCTGCGATCGGCAGCCGTTGTTTCCTGCTCATCCATTGCTAGTATTTCAATATGATTGAGCAATGTGGTCACAAAGGCAAAAAGTAAAAAAGGCAAAGACAAGACCAATACTAATCCCACCGTTGCCAACGCATAAATTTGGCGATCGGCACTCCACAGCGCTAGTGCAGAGGCAAGACTTATGAAAATGACGATTAACCACACAATGACTTGTCCATAGATATCGCCAAAACTCAGGGTGCAGATCAAGCGATATTTGTTAAATTGTTCCATCATCAACCTCGACACATTTCTTTAAGTTCCAAGGATAAGACCAGATTTAAGGTTTGGTGCATTTCGCAACATATTTTTAAATTGGTCGCAACATCTGTTTACAATACGTTGCAATGTGTGACATTAGTCATTTGTCATTGGTTAGGGAACAGCTACATGTCCCACACCCCACACCCAATCTAACTGTCAGTTTTCTGCGGCAGACAGATCCATACTTATACTGAACTCAGGGTAACGCGATCGCGTCCTTGCTGTTTCGATAGATAAAGGGCTTGATTTGCCGCCATAATCAAAGCATCAATGTCAGTATGGGGGTCAACCAAACAGGCAACGCCAAAACTAACGGTGACAACAGGCGCGGGTAAATTGAACGTGCCAGGCGGTTGAAATTCAATGCTTTGGGATTTGATTTTCTCTCGCATCTTTTCTGCTACTTGAAAAGCTCCCATAGCATTAGTATGCGGTAAAAGAATCGCAAATTCTTCTCCCCCATAACGTGCGACGATATCTGTTGTCCGCTTGACACAGCGACGTAGGCAATCAGCAATGCGTTGTAAGCACTCATCCCCCGCTGCTGTGCCATAAATTTTATTGTAGGTTTGGAAACAATCAATGTCACATAAAATTAAGGATAGGGGGGATTGTTCTATATGTAAATGATGCCATTCTTGTTGAAGGTGTTGGTCAAAATAACGGCGATTCGCTAATTTTGTCAAAGTATCCATATTGTAGAAGTGATAAAAATATCAATTTTTTGTTCTGAATGACCACACTGTATTGATAAAAATATATAGCGATAAGGATAAGTTTGGGATCGCCAAAACCCTTAATATACTGTAGGGTGGGTTGAGCGAAGTCGAAACCCACCGCTCAACCCACCAGCATACCAGGAGCGTGCGATTCGTGTTAAGGATGGCGAACATTGTCACAAACTTTTTTGTCCTGTTCCTTCACGTTAACATTCGTCCGCAGATAGTCCTCCACCCAATCGCAACCAAACGCCCAAATCTGATTCAGGTCAATGGTACGCTCTAAATCCCACAAAATGATCGTTTTGTCTACACTAGCAGAGGCAAGGGTGCGACCATCGGGACTAAAGGTGACATCATAGACGCGATCGCCATGGGCTTCTAAGGTGACTAGGAGTGTACCATCATTGCGCCACAGTTTAACCGTCTTATCCAAACTCGCAGACGCCAGAAATTGCCCATCGGGACTAAATGCAATATCGTTGACGCGATCGCGATGCCCGTCTAGAGTGGCTAGTAAGATGCCCTCCCTTGTCCAAAGTTTAATTGTATTATCCCAACTGGCAGAGGCAAGGCGTTGACTATCGGGACTAAAGGCTAAGGCACGAATACTATCACCATGTCCGGTTAAGGTATTCAACAAGATGCCCTCCCTTGTCCAAAGTTTAATCGTTTTATCTTCACCTGCTGAGGCAATCAACTGACCATCTGGACTAAAGGCTACACAGTCAACAACACCATTATGTCCCGTTAAAGTTTTCTGCAATTCACCGTCTCGTGTCCAAAGTTTGACAGTTTTATCGCTACTAGCAGAGGCAAGCAACTGACCCTCTGGGCTAAAGGCGACACTGAAAATTTCACTGTTATGTCCCCGTAACGTTTTCAATAACGTCCCATCACCCTGCCAAAGTTTAATCGTTTCATCTCGACTCGCTGAGGCAATTATTAGCTCATTTGTTGGCAGTGATTCAATAATTTTCCTATTGTCTTGATTATTTATTTTATTCTTCACCCTGCCATTGTCAGAGGACAAATTACCCTTCACTGGAGGGGCAACAGCAACATCGAACACCGCTTGATTATGCCCCTCAAAAGACGCCAACACCTGACCCTCACGTCGCCAGAGTTTTATCGCACCATCCCAACTCCCAGAAACCAGAGTTTGACTATCCGGACTAAAATCAATACCCCAAACCGCATCCTGATGTCCTTGGAGAAAGGTTAACAAGGTTTTTCCTGGCGTCCAAAGTTTAATGGTACTATCCAAACTTGCAGACGCCAACATTTGACCATCCGGGCTAAACGCCACCGCCCAGAGTCCATTTTGATGTCCTTTCAAAACAGTAAGTTCAGTTCCATCTGTTTGCCAAAGTCTAACAGTTTGATCCCAACTTGCCGAAGCAAGGGTTTGACTATCAGGACTAAAGGCTAAACCAAAAACTCCATCCGTATGTCCGACTAACGTTTTCAGTAATATTCCATCAGGCTGCCAGAGTTTGACGGTTCCATCTATAGAACTTGAAGCCACAAATTTGCCATTGGGACTAACGGTTACATGATTTACCCCACTCTGATGACCATTGAGAGTTTTCAGTAACGTACCATTAGGCGTCCAAAGTTTAACGGTGTTATCCCAACTGGCAGAGGCAAAGTATTGACCATCTGGACTAAACGCCACACTCCGCACTTGTTCGCGATGCCCTTCGATAATTTTAGGGACAAAGCAGTTTTGACGACTATTCTGTGTTATTACCCTGATATTATTAAACCCAACTTCATCTGCCTTGTCTGCTAAATTCAGGCAAGTCCGATCAATTGTCCAAAGTTTTATTGTCTGATCATCACTACCAGTGACTAACATCTGACCATTGGGACTAAAGGTGACACTATTCACTTGCTTATTATGCCCATTCAGTGTGGTAACTAACGTGCCATCGCGTCGCCACAGTTTCACTGTTGTATCCTTACTTGCCGAAGCAATGAGTTGACTGTCGGGGCTAAACGCTACGCTTTTGATGGTATCGCTGTGTGCTTGAAATGTAGTTAATAACGTTCCATCAGGTTGCCAAAGCTTAATTGTTTTATCGTCACCTCCTGAGGCAATTATTGAACCATCAGGACTAAATGTTACATCATGGACTTGCTGGTGATGACCAGAGAGGCGGTTATGTTCTCTGACACCATACACTGCCTTTCGTATCACTCTCTCAACCGAATTTTGGGTCTGGGTATCTACTCGACCTAATGCCTGTACTTTCTGTTTGGCTCGCAGGGCGGCGATTAATGCATCTAATCGTTGATCCAGGGCAAATAGTGATTCTGAAGAGGTCGTAATTGCTTCAATTTCACTAATCGCTAACCTGCGATTTTGAACCATAATTGCTCCGGCTAATCCACTGACGATAACCAACATCATGGCAAAGGTTACTAATAGTAGTCGCTGCTTTTTTGCCATCTGACGTTCAGCAGCAAGGCGGGCTTCAACTTCCTTGATACGTTCGGCTTCTATCTGCTGTTGAACTTCATTGCGATCGCAGGTTTGACTGGCGGCTAAGAAGTGATAATCTAAATCACTTAAACTTTTGCCCTGAGACCAGTCTTGGGCATCTTTTAATGCTTGTCCCCGCAAGAGTCGTGATGAATCAGCAAATTGAGATTCCACCCAAGCTGCCAAGGTTTGAGAGTAAGGACGCAGATGGTTTAATTGTTTTTCAACCCAGTCCCGGTTAAAAACGGCTGGATAAATTCTATTTTTTAGTTTTAATTGTCCTTGTTCTTTGACGACTAAACCTGATAATAATAATTCCGTTTGCTCTCGACTATCATCGGCTTCGATGTCAATTTCCTGTAAAATTTGTTGATAAATGCCCAGTAATCTACCCGCCCGTGCTTCGTTTCTCAACAGGCGATCGCGAACGGTACGTAGGTGTTCTGGTTCATCCTGAGATTCCCAATGGCGAATTATGCGATCGCGTACCACGGATTCAACCCAAAAGGCTTCAGTACCAGGTGGGATTTTTAGATCATCTCTCACTGTATTTTGCGCCACGTCTAGCACCAGTTGACATAGCTTTTGGGTTAAAAAAGGTTGCCCTCCTGTCCAGGCTAATATTTCTTTAATAATGGCTTCAGGTTTAGCAAATTGTTGGCTGAATCCTTGGGCTAAGGGTTGGGCTTCGTCCAGTTGAAAGCCGTGTAGTTCGATGGCTTTGCCAATATTAAATGGGGTACGCTTTTTGTCGGTAATTAAATCGCTGGGTGTAGCTACACCGAAAATGGCAAAGGTGAGGCGATTGTAGTCAGATTCTAGACTACGTTGATTATAACAAAACCGAATTAGAGCAAAAAAGTCATCAATAGGAAAATTCAAGCTTAAAATACTATCAATTTCATCGATGAATATAATAATGTTTTTGGTAGGGAAATGAGTTAAAAGGATTTCGCTGATAAATTTATTAAATCGTTGAGGCAACGAAATATCTTCTTGCTCCTGCCACCACTTTTTTAAATTTACCGTTTTAAACAGTTTAAATTTGCGGGTTAAATCCAGAACTAATCCCTTATACCACTGATCAGGCGTAATCGTTTCCGAACCTATCATGGTCATATCAAGCGTGGCACATTGGAATCCTTCTTCTTGCAAGCGATGGTGGGTTTGAACTAATAGAGAGGATTTTCCCATTTGCCGACAGTTGAGAACATAGCAAAACTCACCCTGTTTTAGAGCTTGATACAGTTCGCGATCGGCTTTTCGTTGAACATAGGTGGGAGCATCTTTGTGTAGACTCCCACCGACTTGATAAAGGGAAGTGTTCGTCATTTGTCAGGCAATAGGCAATAGGCAATAGGCAATAGGCAATAGGCAATAGGGTAATGGGCTATAGAACTTTTGTCCCCCATCTCCCCCAGCTTCCCCAGCTTCCCCAGCTCCCCCATCTTACCCAGCTTCCCCAGCTCCCCCAGCTTCCCCAGCTCCCCCATCTTACCCATCTCCCCCTCGGCAAAATCAAACCCGACAAAAAAGGTCGGGTATATTTGACGGTGGTTTTGCGCTGTGATACTATCAGCAAAACAGTGACGAATAAGAGAGAGACCACATCATGACCCAGGCAACTACCCCCCATATCTCCAGCACTTCTGCCACATTCAAGAACCTCACCTGTAAAGAGTGTGGTGCTGAATATGAACTCCAACCCATCCACGTTTGCGAGTTCTGCTTCGGTCCGTTGGAAGTCACCTACAACTATGACGCCCTGCGCCGCCACGTCACCCGTGAGACGATTCAGTCAGGTCCGAATTCAATTTGGCGCTATCGTTCCTTCCTACCCGTGGCTACCGATAATCCTATTGATGTGGGGACAGGGATGACACCTCTAGTCAAATCCCATCGCCTCGCCCGCCGCCTGGGTCTAAAAAATCTTTATATTAAAAATGATGCTGTAAATATGCCCACCTTGAGTTTCAAGGATCGGGTGGTATCTGTAGCCTTAACTAGAGCTAGAGAATTAGGATTTTCTACCGTATCTTGTGCGAGTACAGGGAACTTAGCCAATTCTACCGCTGCGATCGCGGCACATGCTGGCTTAGATTGTTGTGTATTTATTCCGGCTGACTTAGAAGCTGGCAAAGTCTTAGGTACATTAATCTACAACCCTACCGTAATGGCGGTGCAAGGCAATTATGATCAGGTCAACCGCCTCTGTTGTGAGGTTGCCAATACCCATGGTTGGGGATTTGTCAACATTAACTTGCGTCCTTATTATTCAGAAGGCTCAAAAACTCTGGGCTTTGAAGTCGCCGAACAACTGGGTTGGCAGCTACCGGATCATATTGTGTCGCCCTTGGCTTCCGGTTCTCTGTTCACAAAAATTTACAAAGGCTTCCAAGAGTTCGTCAAAACGGGTTTAGTGGCGGATAAAGCGGTTCGCTTCAGTGGCGCACAAGCCGAAGGCTGTTCTCCCATTGCCCAAGCTTTCCGGGAAGGACGGGATTTCGTCACTCCGGTAAAACCGAGTACAATTGCTAAGTCGATCGCGATCGGAAATCCTGCTGATGGCATTTACGCCCTAGAGATCGCCCAGAAAACCAACGGTAATATTGAATCCGTCACCGACGCCGAAATCGTCGAAGGCATGAAACTGCTAGCTGAAACTGAAGGTATCTTTACCGAAACCGCTGGTGGTACAACCATCGCCGTTCTCAAAAAATTGGTGGAAGCTGGAAAAATTAACCCCGATGAAACCACCGTTGCTTATATAACTGGGAATGGACTTAAAACCCAAGAAGCAGTTCAAGGCTATATTGGTGAACCCCTCACCATTGAACCCAAATTAGACAGCTTTGAGCGAGCATTAGAACGGGCGCACACCCTTGACCGTTTGGAATGGCAACAAGTCTTGGTTTAATACGTTGACAACCCTCACCCCCAGCCCCTCTCCCAAGCTTGGGAGAGGGGAGTAATACCAAATCCGACGACAGGAACCCCCTTTATCCCTTAGCCGATGAAAGCCTGTTGCCTTGTCTCTACTCATGAAGGGGGTAGTTAACCCGGCTTGGGTAGAAGAAGGGAGGCAAAAAGTGCGAGTACACAGCCCAAAAGCTGACCAGTATTGCTTATCACCTTAAGTTGTTTCCCTATATCTCTACTTGGAAACATCTCGAACATTTACCCATTAATCACTGATTCCAAATCTATGGCTGTAAAAGTTTTAATTCCTACCACCCTCCAGAAATTCACTGACAATAAAGCTATGATTGAATGCAGCGCTGGCAATGTTGCTGAACTTTTGGACTCACTCGAAATTAGTTGTCCTGGAATTAAAGCACGCTTGTGTGATGATCAAGGGAAGCCTCGCCGCTTTTTAAACTTCTACGTCAATAGCGAAGATATTCGCTTTCTCGATGGCACCAATACCCAACTCAGCGATGGCGATGAAGTTAGTATTGTCCCTGCTGTGGCTGGTGGATAGACTGAAGTTCCCTAAAAATGTTGTGTAGAGACGACTCAAAAGCTTGGCAGACAAAGCCTTTAAGCTGAAATTTATCAGGCTATGTCAACCGAAAACTTTTTGATCGACTGTCCTAGAAATACTTCCCGCCAGCGTGGGTTTAGCTAAGGCTGGCACAATGCGATCGCACAACTGGAGCAACCACTGCCAACTGCCTCTGTGATTTGGACTTGGCGGTACAACGGTTTGACGCGATCGCATAACTGCCTCTTAATTACTCAAGAAAGCAGTTTGCTCTCCTGGGGGTGTAGTACAAATGCTCTATAAAATCCTGATCAAGGATACATCTCGCAGGCGTGTAAATAGACCAGCGCGAAGCGCTATACATAAATAAATTGGTTCGCTCATGGCTGTTACTGTACCACACCGTGTTAGAAAGTGCTGTAAAAAAGTGCTGTAAAATGGATACCAACCATCTCCTTCATCCTCTAAACTTTGATTTTTGATTATGGTGTTGCAGCAGCCTGCTCGTTCCATCCCAATTCCACCCCTGGAAAGTGGCGATCGATTGACTCGTGCTGAGTTTGAGCGCCGCTATGAGGCGACCCCAGAAAAATTTAAAGCGGAACTGATTGAAGGAGTGGTTTACGTGGCATCCCCAGTTAGAGTTTTTCACGGTAATCCTCATTTTAATTTAATTACCTGGCTGGGGGTGTATTGCACAGCAACTCCGGGTGTTAGCGGATCGGATAACGCTACAACCCGGCTAGATATGGACAATGAACCGCAACCGGATGCCCTGCTGCGAATTGAAGTTGGCGGTAACTCAACGATTAGCGAGGATGGCTATATCGAAGGGACACCAGAATTAGTGGCGGAAATTGCCACAAGCAGTGCGGCAATTGATTTAGGAGTCAAGCGCAATGCCTATCGACGCAATGGGGTACAGGAATATTTGGTGTGGTCAACCTTTGAGAACCGCCTCAGTTGGTTTCGGTTGCAAGCAGAGGAATTTGTCTTAATTGAACCAGATGCCGATGGCATGATTCGCAGTAGCGTGTTTCCCGGATTGTGGCTGAACGTGCCAGCTTTATTAGAGGGCAGAATGATGGAGGTGCTGAATGGGCTGCAAGCTGGGATTGCTGACCCAATCCATCAAGCCTTTGTGCAGGAATTGGTGGAGCGATCGCCTACTCCAAATGACTCATAAGCCCAAGGTTCATCTCCCTTGGGTTTTATGTTTTTCGTGGATTTTAAGGGTTGTAAATCTATGCCGTATTTGCTAGGTGAGATTTGTCGGCTCAACATCCCAGTTGAGCGGCGACCAGTAGCTTTTGATACTCACCGACAACCTTCGTCCCGTCCGCACCAACGCAGTATCAGGCAGCTCAAAGCTACTACTGTAATGCAACCAATATAAATTAGGTTTTTATCAGAACCTTGCTCTGTATACTAGCCCTATCAGCGTATGTTATGCGACTTTCTTAATAAAACTTCCATAATCGACATAATTATTCACATCTAGACTGGCTGGGTGTTTTGAATGGTCTGAGTCAGTTGATTAATCCAGCAAGGGCACTGTTTCACCTACTTGTTGATGACGAACAAATAATACGAGATAATCGTGAACCAGTTGATAGCGGTCATCTGGAATAGCTGGAACTCTCAAAACTATCCCTGATTTGACTAACACTTCTAAAACTAAATCTAACGTTTCACTCTTTACCTCTAACTCCAATTCCAAATCCGCACGAGTTTTTAGGGGGCGAGTGTTATTCTCATCAGTTAGCAAGTACAAGACAAGTTTGGCAATCTGCTCATTTCCAGATCCACAATCGTGAACAACATCAGCTAAAAACGCCTCAACCCATTCTTCCTTAGATTCATATTTTCGATAGTTTTTCCGCGTGGTAATCTTCTCTGTTTCCAGTTGATAGCCAACAATCTGCAATTCAATCGGACGCACTTCTCCCAAATCCTGAGCTAAATCCTGCACCAATTGGTCAACTAAATCTGGCTCAAAAGGTACAGGCGATCGCGCGGTTAAACTCTCAATAACGGCTTTAGCATCTGCGGCTGAAAAATTACCTAGGTAATAGAGAATATGCTCATGATTTTTATCAATATTGGTTAACGGCGTTGTGCGGTTTAACTCTAATAGGTAATAAATATAGTCTTCCCGCAGAGATAAAATAACTTTGACATAAGGAATCTCTACACATTCGCGCAAAAACTCATAAAACTCTCGTCGGCTGGCTGGATCTTTGTGATCAAAGAAAAATTCCTCAAATTGGTCAAAAATCAGCACCGTTAATACTTCGCTGTGTTCATTTTGACGCAATTGGTTGAGAATTTTTGATAGGGTTGACCTAACCCCCCCAGCCCCCCTTCCCTGCGAGGGAAGGGGGGAGTCAGAGGATGCTTCGCTTTTGTTGCACGAGGGATGGGGAAGGAGGGAGTCATAATTTTCTTGGCTATCCTTATTATCATTCGTAACGTTAACTTGATTATTTCCCCTTAAATCAAAGGTAGATTCTTTGTTGGCTCCCCCCTTTTTAAGGGGGGCGGGGGGGGGATCAGATTGAGTCTCAAGGGAATCCTTAGCAGAAATAGATGAACGATTAACCTTCTTCAAGGCTTCCACTAAACCCTTATCTAACTCCCCTATCCAATCCTTATAAACTTGTAGCAAAACAGGGACAATATCTCGCCCTTCAAAATAAGTCTGTTGCAGAATCGGAACTAATCCCGCCTGCAAAATCGAACTCTTTCCTACCCCAGATGACCCATAAATTACCGTCAACTTGCGATCGCGCCGTCGAATCCGTTCCAGCAGTTCCTCTAAATCCTTCTGGCGTCCAGAGGAAGCGACAATTTGGGATAAGGATAACCGCTGTCTTCCCCTGACACCGGGCTGAATTACCTGTCGCGGCGGGTGCAGTCGTCCCGCCCCAATAAATGCCCGTAATCCATATTGGGTCTCAATTTGCCGTTGTTCTAATTTTAAATGAAAGGCGTCTAAATAATCCCCTTGTTCAAATTTTAGAGTACGTAAGTTTTGGAGAATATTAACGTAAAGTTTTGGGTCATACTGATGTAAGGGAATGGTGGCATTTAAGCTCATCTCTCTCGCTGTCGCTAAAGTCGCGATCGCGTCCTTTACTTGACCCAAGTGTTGCTGGGATTGTGCCAGAATAAAATAACACAATCCTAACCGTTTGATCTCAAACTCTGATACCTGTTGCCAATCATCAATTCCCTGCTGCGCCAACTTTTTAGCATCTCGCCATTGACGTTTATTTAAAGCAACTTCGGCTAAAAACCCATAATCCTGGGCAATTTTCTGTACATCTCCCTGCTGCTGATGCCAAACTAACGCTTTTTCGGCTAACTGTTGTAAATTTTCCCAGTCACCCACCTGTCGCAGTAAATCCCCTAATTTGCAACTATGGTGTGCCAAGGAATCGGTACAGTTTTTCTGATGTAAGTGATGCCAAGATTGCTGAACATACTGGCGAATTTCCCCTTCATGCTGTTCTCCTTTCAGCGCATACGCCCAAGCGAGATGCAGCGAAACAATTCCCACCCGTTCTCCTGACTGATGCTGTTGCCAAAGAGTTAAACTTTGCTGACAGTGAGTAATGGCTTCATCGATTTGATTATTTTGGGTGTGAATGACTCCCAGGGTTAAAGATAAAATAGCATTAAAATTCGGCGGCAAGTCTCGTCCTTGATTGTGGCAAGATTGCTGAATCGCCTCTAATTCAGTACAATCTAAACTCAAGTTTTCTGCATCAGCAAAAGCTTGATCTGCCGTTTCCTCGACTAATGCCCTTAGTGCGGGTTCAGGTAGCACAAATTCCAGCTTGGGACTTGCCCAATTGTAGAGATCCATGGCGACTCGGATCAGCCGTTTGCATACCTTATCGGTTGCCCAAAATACTACTGGGAACGGAAAATCGCGAAATAAATCGCGTACCTGATTTGTGGCGATGAGTAAGTCATCCAGATCCCCGACAGACTCTAACCCCGTTACCAATACAGCATCAGGTTGCTGATTCTCTACGTGATTGTGAATCGCGGTATATATGGTTTGCGCCGATGATTCTAGAGATAACTCAACTAAGTTGAGGGAACAGCGTTGGTGTAGCAGGTGGAGAATCTGCGATCGCAAACAGGTATAGTTACACCGCGCCAGAATTAAGGAAAATCGTCCCTGGGAATTAGTAAGCGATCGGGTTAGGGTGTTTAATGCCTGATCGTTACAGGCGGCAATTTCGGCTAGGGGATCTGGGGTGTTCATGATCACAATTTATAGTAAGTTTGTTAGAGTGGAAATTATATTTTTTTAACGCAGAGGGACGCAGAGGGGGTTGGAGTCGGTTATGTGTCAAGTTGAAATGCTTTTCTTTGTCTCCCTTGTACCCCAAGCAGGGCGGGTTTAGTTAAGTTAGGGGTTTTCTCCTATATGTTATCGGTAAAACCCGCCCCTACAACCCTGATCTTCTATTTACTCATTCTGCCGCACCCAGGCCTGATATTTTTGTGTCTCAAATAATAATGGATTCAAGCCAAACCAACTCCCTTGTTCATCTTGATACTCAAATACAAATAAGCTTTGCAGTAATGTTTGATATTCATGATCGCCTTTAACCTGTTGTTCCCGCACCACTTGAAACAATAACTCCCATTCATGATTATCAATTGCCAACAATAAACTATCCCGTTCCTGGCGAATTACCATTTCCAAAATCGGGCGAGAAATCGGCGGATCTTGCTCCTGGACACAGGCATAAAGCATCCCCAATAAACTTCGTACATGACCGCCACTTATTCTGCACAGTCGGTCTAATGTATCAAGACTATCAAAGACTTCCGTAACACTAGCCAAGCGTTCCTCGGCTGTCGCGTCTGGAAACGCCCTAGCCAGAATCATCTGTTGCAGCAGCGCGATTCCTCCGGGATGTTCTTTGCCATCGCGTGAAAATACTGGCACCATGGATAATACAATCGGACTGCGACCATTTCCTAGGCGATTCTTCAAGGGTTCTCGTAAATTTGAGAAAATCAGCGACAGGGGAAGGGTATACAGCAAATGGCAATTGAGTTGACTTAATTGTTCGCCGCGATCGACAAAAATATATTCAGGAAGTGGTTTACTGGAGGCGGCGGTTGCTTGGTTGGGAATGCGATCTAAGTTATCGACAATGACGACTAATCCGTTTTGACCCTGTTGCTTAAGTTGGACAATAGCAACTTCGAGGATTTCATGATTAATATACTCTAAAATTTGACTGGTTTGGGGTTCCAAATGCTGTCTGAGTTTGGAACGCATCTGCTGACTATTTTTGGCTTTAATGGTCAGTTTGGCAATTTCATCGGGAAGGGAGATTTCAAAGTTGCCCTCGGTACTCGCTTTAACTGTACCAATCCCCGGAACTTTGGCTTCCCCTCCTACTTCTATCGGTGTCTGAAGCACATCAATGGTTTTCTGTAAAAACGCCTTAAATCCACCCGGTTGTAGCGCCACCCGACTCGATTCCAAACTGGTACTCACTTGGCGGGCGATCGCGAGGAGAATATCGGTAATATCAACATCCGCGACATCTAAATCATCTGTGGCTTGAAAATAGACGACATGAAAGTCCAACGCCTCCAACTCCATCTTTAACCGCAATAACTCTGTAGACTTGCCACAGCCAATATGTCCGGTGAATAATTGACAGGTGGGTTCGTTGGGTGATAGCCGTGCGATCGTCCGCTTTAATGCTTCAATTGCCTTACCACCCCGCACTCCAGCAAATTCGATATAATAATTGTGATCCTCAGCATTTTTCATGTTTAGGGTTTTGCTGGGATTACACGCCGCGAAAAATCGTTCTAAATCTAACTTCATGAGATTCTATTCAGTGATGTGACACCATTAAGCCAGCTAAGTTAAAAGTCAAGATTAAAACAAAAAATCTGCCCTAGCAAGGTAGACAGATTTATGACCAAAAATTAAGAAAAAATGACAAATGATGAATTATTAATGCGTTGAAACAGCCGCTTTTAAACCAAGTAAATTCATCAACCGTTCAATATCAAAATGTTCTGCCATCAGTTGTTGGATGCACTGGGCTTTAATGGATTCGCGCAAGCGGACTTGACCAAACGCGCGATCGATAATTTCCACGGTGGTGAGGGTATCGAGATCCACTGATAAGATAGGAATTTCCAATTCTTCAGCCCGGTTGACAATCAACGGTTGGGGTGGTATTTTACCCGTTAGAATCAGACAGTGGGTTGAGGTTTCTAGTGCTGCCATTTGGATATCCGTGCGATCGCCTCCGGTGACGACTGCCATGTGCTTGCCTTTGCGGAAATATTTTAGGGCAGAGTTGACATTCATCGCGCCAATGGTCAAACTTTGAACCAATAAATCCACCCGATCTGGACGGCAAAGCACTTGAGCATCCAGTTGATGAATCAATTCTCGAACCGTAACGCTACGGAGCAAATCGTTCTGGGATAACATCCCTAATACAGGAATATCTTGCGCCTCTAGAAACGGTTGGACAGTGGATTGGACGATTTCCAGTTGATCAGCCGGAATCGCGTTAATCACAATTCCCCGTAAGCGATCGCCAAGTTGGTTTTTGGCAGATAGCAGTTTTTCCACCAGTAGCACCGAATGAAAACGGCTGACTAATATAATTGAAGCCTCTATTTCCTGAGCAATATCCAGCAACGAGAGGTCAAATAAATTGCCTTCAAACAACGTACTCGGTCCTTCGAGTACCATTAAATCACCAATCGGCGGCTGGAGATAGGACTTCAGCGATTGACGGTAATTGGTCGAATCCTCACCCCGCAAGCGTTTCTGCATCGTCTGATCATCCAGATAGAGTAGAGGCGATCGCACCCGTTTTTCTGGTAGATCTAGGATAGACGGAATAAACTGCACATCATCGCCTTCCCGATTCAGTTTATTCGCATACTCAGTGCAGCCTAAGAGCTTACCATAACCAATATCCAGTCCTTTACTTTTAAGCTGATGGGCGATGCCCAGAATGATGGCGGACTTGCCACTATATGCTTCAGTTGATCCGATTAGTAAATAATTCACGGATTTTGTCACCCCTAATTTCGCTCCTCCGTTCAAAATGCCACTTGAGTTTACTCGTCACGTAGTAGTTTGCGATAAAATGTCTGGGAAAAATCGGTCAGGCGGGTGCGCTTGAAATTCAAAATGATTTCGATTAAGTAATTAATAAATTCAGAATTCGGCAACGTTACCTCATAACTCAGTTCCGCATTGCCGTCAAACTGTAATCGGCAGCGAGTTGGTTCCGAAGGTAGCTTGGAGACAAACCAGGTTGCCACAAAGGGAATGCTCTCACCGCCTTCAATACGGCGATTCCCTTCTAGCGATCCTTGTTGATACAGACTAATCGCCAGAGGGAGAGCATTGCGTTTAGCGCCTTGATAATAAGGCATGTAGACACCGACGGCGGCTTTTTCAGCAGGCTGAAGTTTTTCGATAGACATAGCTGACTAACGTCTTGTTCCAATATTGAGAATGCCATGCACTCTCGTTGAAGGCTAACAAATTATAGAAAACCGATGCGGTTGAATTAGAGAGGTTTCTCCCAAATTGTTTACTCTATCTCGATCTTAGGCGGTTTTGGTTCCTGTATGCTACTTTCTAATCAAGCCTTTAGACAAAAACCGCGATTAGCCATGAGTGAGACAATCTTTAGCAAGATTATCCGTCGGGAAATCCCGGCTGACATTGTGTATGAAGATGATCTAGTCCTAGCGTTCAAGGATGTTGCACCCAAAGCCCCCGTTCATATTCTGCTCATTCCCAAAAAACCGATTCCCCAGCTAGCGGCGGCGGAGTCCGACGATCACGCCCTTATGGGACATTTGCTGTTAACCGCCAAGCGAGTGGCTGAACAAGTGGGTTTGAATCAAGGGTATCGGGTGGTGATCAACAACGGTGCTGATGGCGGTCAAACCGTGGATCATCTACATTTACACATTTTAGGCGGACGCCAGATGGACTGGCCCCCCGGTTAAGAGTTGGAGTACAAAGGTGCAGGAGTGTGGAGGGGCGGAGGGGTGCAGGAAAATAATTTATTAAATATTCTTTAAATAACGTGACAAAATAGAACATTCTCAACCCGTCGATTTTGGATTCCCTGTAGTCAAGCTTGGATATCCCATCTCAAGAGAAAAACCTGTGGAGGCTTGTAGGGGCGGGTTTAGCCGTTTAATTTCGAGTCTCACCCATAATATTTCAGCAAAACCCGCCCTTACTCAAAATGGAGGAGGGTTTCTTAAGAATAATCGCCAAAATATCCTTGTAAATCAGTGGTTACATCAGCTTTATAGACGAAATATTGGGTGGTAAAAGTCCTGCTGAGGCGAAAAATGCTTACAATCAGGCGGTTAATCAAGTCAATCAATTAGCCACACGATTTCCTAATGCTCCGATCGCAGTTACCTGTCGTCGGGCTGGCTGGCGCGGTGGTTTAACTGGGTTCCAGACAATGGAAGTGCTGGAATTTGATGAACCTAAGATTAAGGAATTTGCCAACAACTGGTTCAAGTCAGATCCTTCCAATGCGGAAGGATTATGGCAAGAACTAGATAAAAACTTGCGGATGAAGACGTTGGCAGAATTACGAAAAGCCTATTTATCGCTTACTAGCAACCAAGAAATGTATTTGAAACCTGAAATTTACTCTGCCCTTTATTCCGTTAGTTGTAGAGCCAGAGTCCGGGTTAGTCGTGACGAACAAATATAGCGGTTCTCCAGTGTTTAAGGTACACCCACCCAAATGTAGGGGCGCAAGGCTTGCGCCCGATTTAACCGTAAAATCTATTCCACCAAAGTCTTTAACGGTGAGTGGTGCGTTACGCTTCACTCTCCTGACCCTACAGATTTACCTCAAGCGCTGTCAAGCCAAGTTTTAAGCCCGTTACCCAATCGGCTTCCGGTTGAGATCACGAAATTCCAGTACCATAACCTAGTATGGGCTTCCTTTTCCCCAAACCACCCTTGGATTATGCGTCTTAGCTTAGAACCCTTTACTGTTCACAAGCGATTCCCCTTAACCATTAGTCGCGGCACAACCTCCCAAAGCACCAATATCTGGGTGCGGCTAGAACATCAGGGGATAGAGGGTTGGGGCGAAGCCTCTCCCTTTGCGATCGCGACTCCATCCCATCCCTTAAATCAAACTCCCCAAACGACTCAGATGTTGTTGGATGCACTGGAGTTAGTGATACCGACATTAGAAGCTTACACCCCCTGGGAACGCCAGAAAATTGAACGAGTGTTGGCAGATGCGGATGCACCATCGGCGGTTAGGGCGGCGATTGATATCGCATTACAGGATTGGTTAGGAAAACACTTAGGCGTTCCCTTATGGAAATTGTGGGGATGTAATCGTCACCGGATTGTGCCAATTTCCGCCACGGTAGGAATTGGTACACCTGAAGCCGCAAAACAACGAGTGCGAAATTGGATACCGATTACTGGGGGCAATGTGCTTAAAATTAAACTCGGTTCCCCTGACGGAATTGAAGCCGATCGCGAAATGCTATTAGCTATCCGAGATGTCGCCCCCCAAGCCCAGTTAACTGTTGATGCGAATGGCGGTTGGAGTAGAGACGATGCGGTAAAAATGTGCGACTGGTTAGCCCAACAGGGTGTTAAATACGTCGAACAACCTCTTAGAGCCGGACAAGAGGCGGATTTGCCTCACCTGTATTCGCGATCGCCTCTACCGATTTTTGTGGATGAAAGCTGCTTTACCAGTGAGGATATTCCGCCCCTGGCGGATTGCATTCATGGGATTAATATCAAACTAATGAAATCCGGTGGATTAACCGAAGCGTTGCGGATGGTACATACGGCTAAAGCCTGTGGATTACAGGTGATGTATGGCTGCTATTCCGATAGCACCCTCGCCAATACCGCCGCCTCTCATTTATCCTCGTTCGCCGATTATCTAGATTTAGACAGTCATTTGAATTTAACCGACGATCCCTTCACCGGGGCGACGCTGCAAGATGGACGATTGATACCAAATAATTTATCAGGATTGGGAGTGCAACGCCATGTATCTAACGAGTGATCAGCGCGTCGCTATCTTATTACATAAAGGGATTCGCGGCGATCACGGCAAAACCGGATTAACGCTGCTACGGTATGGGGAAGCAACGGTGGTAGCGGTGATTGACAAAGATTGTGCGGGAGAGTCTTTATCTGAATTAACTGGAATTAACTGTAATGCGCCGATTGTGGATTCAGTCAGTTCTGCCCTCGCCTACAATCCGACTATATTAGCGATTGGAATTGCCCCATCGGGGGGACGGTTGCCAGAGGTTTGGTGGCAAGAAGTTAAGCAGGGAATCGCGGCGGGACTTTCAGTTTATAACGGCTTGCATACGCCAATGGCATCTGATCCAGAGTTACGGGAATTACTTCAACCGAATCAACAAATTTGGGATATTCGTCAGGAACCCCAGGATTTAGGGATAGGCAAAGCCCAAGCGCGATCGCTGTCTTGTCAACGGATTTTAACCGTGGGTACGGATATGAGTGTAGGGAAAATGTCTACCAGTATTGAGTTCCATCGCGCCGCTTGTCGAAAGGGAATCAAGTCTAAGTTTTTGGCAACCGGGCAAGCGGGGTTAATGATTGCTGGGGATGGTATTCCTTTAGATGCGATTCGGGTCGATTTTGCGGCGGGTGCGGTTGAACAAATCGTGATGAAATTTGGTAATGATTATCAGTTGTTAATCATAGAAGGGCAGGGTTCACTAATTCATCCCGGTTCTACGGCAACCTTACCCCTAATTCGAGGCACACAACCGACAGGGTTAATCGTAGTTCATCGCGCTGGACAACGACATATTCGCCATTGCCCGGATGTGCTGATTCCACCGTTACCAGAGGTTATTACACTGTATGAAACTGTGGCTAGGGCGGGAGGGGCGTTTGCACCAATTCCAGTCGTAGCAATTGCCTTAAATACGGGGCATTTGCCAGAGAAGAAAGCACAAGACGCGATCGCCCAGGTTCAGGATGAGACTGGTTTACCTTGTACGGATGTGGTGCGGTTTGGGGCAGATTTATTGGTTGATCCTGTATTGAAACTGTTATGATAATTTTCCTATTTGATGGATTAGAGTTACATCATATCGCCGTATATAGCTATTTTTCTTAAGTCAAAATAAATTCGCGAAACTGATCCGATTCGATTCTGAATACGCTTAACCGGACTATTTATAAGAATATTCAACGGATGAACGCGCTTGAGCGCTTCTGGCACGCTTCGTGCCTACGACGAATCTAGTTTATGGAGCGTGAGATTCAACTTAGGATAGACCCATTGAAATAGGATTATACGATTACTGCACTGGCGCTCTAGATCCCCGACTTCTTGGAGAAGTCGGGGATCTGTGTACCTCACTTAAGCGCCATCGCGCTATAATTATAAAAATTTATATCACTAAGTACAGCAGAGCCATTTGAGCAGATTTAATTTAAATAACAGAAATGTTTAAGGTAGTTATACAGTTCGCGAAATAATGGACATTTTTCTTGAACTATGTGGGGATTTGTTTTTCCTAAAAGCACAGGGGTATGTTCTTTTTTAGAAAATCGCGGCTTTTTGCGATCATCCTCATCTTGTACACTGGAATTAATCAGCGCCTCTGATAATTTTTCTCGACAGCAATCTCTTTGTGGATCGTATTCGCTAAATGATTCTGGATGATCAAAAGGAATATGCTTTTGGGTACTAAGCCACCAACGCATACGCTGATGTCTACCTCTAAAATCTGGATGTTGAGCTATTGAATTATTCCAATCCGCAATAATCCAAGCTTCGAGTTCAGGTGCAGCGAATCCCACAAATTTATCGATATCAGCAGATTCATGAACTTGTGATATCTCCTGCAATATTTTTTGCCTTTGCATTTCAGCATCGCGACAATCCAGATCATCAAACACTAAAATGAGATCACATTTATTGGCTTCTCCTTTCAAGGCGATAGGGAGTTCATTTTTGATTTGCTCAATCAAGCTTTGACCTGTTCTACCATAACTGATTCCTCGATTCGGTTTCGGACCCGGTTTTTGGCGAACTGGTGTTTTCCGTTCAAATCTACACCCTGGAAAATTTTTCTCTAAAAATGGAATTAATCCTCTAACTTCAGATTCACCACCTCCAGCGAAAACCCATACTACCACGGCCATCCTCCAATACTGGGATCGCCAACCCGATAGAGATCACCTAATTGCCATCCTTCTTCAAGTTTTGGTTCTAGCATTTCTTGAGAAAGAGACTTAATTGAAAAATGGGTTTGGTTTTCTGAGTAAAAACAAAGTACGTTGTCTAAACAATCAGTAAAATGATCCAAAAGATCAGGACTATGTGTTGTAATAATGATTTGAGTTTTCTGGGACGCTTGCTTAATCCACTCTGCTAAAATTTGCATCCAGGATACGTGTAATCCTAATTCAGGTTCATCAATGACTAGCAACGAAGGAAGCATGGGAGAATGTAAAAGGATTGCCCAACATAGCATTCTCACGGTTCCATCTGACATTTCATTCAGGTAAAATGGTTCGTCTATGCCATCGAAGTACCATTCGACAGTGAGAGATAAGCGACCAGAATGTATAGATCTCAGACGACGACTTTTTGGCAAGATTGATTTCATTGCCACATTAATACTATCCTCAAAATCAATATTTTTTTGACTTAAGTTATGCAAAACTAACGGCAAATTATTACCTGATGAAGATAAGTAAATGTCACTGCCACCTATTTTAGGTTCTGCCATTCTTATTTGATTTAAATCCATATTATTGGCGTTGTAAAATTGCCACATTGAAATCAATTCAACCAATTCTCTTCTGATTCTATAGACGGGAGTTTTTTCCGGAGCATGTTGGCTATATTCAAGCACTTTTGGCAAAGAAGCAAGTCCTAAATCCTTAGCTGAAATATTTTCTAATCTTTCAAAATGTGTTTTAGATTGAGCGGGTTCATCATAAACAGATACAACCCCTTTGCCGACTTCTTGCTCATGAAATTTATAATAATAAAACGGTGAACTTGATGCTGATTCCTGTAAATCAGCTCCACCGTATAAATATTCTTCGGAAATACTGACTCTGGGGTTATTTCGATCAATATAAAGCTTTAAATCAAGGATTCCATTTTGTCTATGTGTAGTACTGGTCTGTGAAAGATTGGAAAAACAATAGGCAAGGCTGACTTTAGCCGGACTATCCAGGTTCCCAGCTAAAATTTTATTCCCACCCATTTGGGCAACGGCATTTTCAAAACTACTAACCCCTCGACTTTCATCAGGAATAGTTGTTAGGCAATTTTTTAAGAACTCTAAGCAACTAATAAAATTACTTTTTCCTGAACCATTTGAACCGATAAAGACGTTAAGATTATTGAGATAGTTCGACGGATATAATTGTATATTTTTATAATTTTTTGCTGCCAGGAACTGAATAATTGGTTGATTCATTTTATTTGTAGCAAATCTGTATTTTCCCAAATATAGCAATCGCCATAGCGGTTAGGACGCATCTTATGGTAGAGACGTAGCATGCTACGTCTCTACAGTCGGGGGAAGAAATATCCAATTCATTCCACTAAGTTTAAAGAGGTGACCTCAAGGATGGTTCCTTCTAGTTTGGTGCTATCTAGTTTGACATTTGTCAAGTCCGTCCCCGCTAAATTGGCATCGCTTAAATCCGCATCTTTGAGAATCGCCGCCGTTAGCTTGGCATAGGCTAAATTAGACCGACCTAAATTG
Source organism: Coleofasciculus sp. D1-CHI-01 (assembly GCF_040218875.1). NCBI lineage: Bacteria > Bacillati > Cyanobacteriota > Cyanophyceae > Coleofasciculales > Coleofasciculaceae > Coleofasciculus > Coleofasciculus sp. D1-CHI-01. The sequence goes on along the minus strand of NZ_JAVJQP010000027.1, from coordinate 4,653 downwards.
GCTCCATTCAGTTTAGCTTCTGTGAGGTTGGCTTCAATGAGGTTCGCCCCACTCAAGTTAACCCCACTCAGATTAGCATTGGTGAGGTTGACTCCAATCATATTGGTGATACTGAGATTAGCGCCGGTGAGATCGGCGTTACTCAAATTCGCTTTGATCAGGTTAGCGCCGCTCAGGTAAGCAATCATCAGGCTGCTATGACTCATATCCGCACAACTTAGTTCAGCCCCACTTAAGTTAGCGCCACTGAGATTGGCATACCGCAGGTTGGCAACGCCAAGCTTGCTGCCAATCAAATTCGCATCCTTGAGGTTAGCATCTCTAAGATCCGCATTACTGAGCGTGGCAATAATCAGATCAGCTTTACTGAGATCTGCTCCAATTAGTTTGGCATCTCGTAAGTTAGCATCACTGAGGTCAGCATTACGTAGGTTAGCCCCCATGAGGTCAGCCCCTCGTAAGTCAGTATCGCGCAAGTCAGCATTACGCAAGTCGGCATCACGCAGGTCAGCATTCTGAAAACTTCGCTCTCCTGCTGCATAACGTGACCGAAATTCGTTTGCATCCATAGGTGTAGGTAGGTTTTGTTTGTTGGGAATTCAGCTTGAACTAGCTTTTCCCAATGCTAAGTTTTAGCACGAACCAGAGGATACCGAAATCCTAACTCACGGAACTGGTTTGGGAATCTCCAGTCAAACTGATCAAGGTTCCTTCTAGCTTAGCTTGATCTAGATTGGCATCGGTCAAATCCGCGCTAGCTAAGTTGGCGTCGCGCAGATCGGCATGACACAATAATGCTCCATTTAGCTTGGCATGAGCTAGGTTGGCTCGATACAATTTGGCTTCACTTAAATTGGCACCACTGAGATTGGCTTCAATCAAGTTAGCCCCATTGAGATCAGCACTAATTAGGTTAGCACCACTGAGATCCGCTCCGATGAGATTCGTAATACTTAGATTAGCACCGCTTAAGTTAGCGTCGCTCAAGTTAACTTTAATTAAACTCGCATCACTCAGATAAGCGCGACTCAGGCTGGCGCTCTTGAGGTTAGCACCACTGAGTTCTGCACTGATTAAGTTGGCACCGATCAGATTTGCCTCACTCAGGTTAGCAACACCCATCTTGGCGCCAATCAGGTTCGCCTCACTCAAGTTAGCTCCTTTCAAATCCGCATCACTGAGGGTGGTAAAAATGAGATCTGCACCTGTTAGATTGGCACCTTGCAAGTTAGCTTCGCTTAGATTAGCACCACTCAAGTCAGAATAACTTAGGTCAGCTTGGTTTAGGTCAGCACCAATCAGATTGACACTGCGAAAATTTCTTTCTCCTGCGGCATAACGCGACCGAATTTCTGTAGCATCCATAGGTTTTATGTTGTAAATTTAGGCTTAACAAATTTTTACGGCAAAACCAGTTGTCTAATCCTGTTTGGTCACTTCACATCCAAAAAACATAAGACCAATGACCAATGAGCAATGACCCATCAAATAAAAACCCGATGTTCTAGGGATGGCATCTGGCGGCGAACTTGTTCAAGGCGAGTCGGATTAATTTCTGCGATCGCGACACCCGGTTGATCGCCAGCATCGGCTAAGATCACCCCCCAAGGGTCAACAATCATGGCGTGACCGTGGGTTTTACGCATGGCGTAATGACGCCCTGTTTGGGCGGGTGCAATCACGTAACAGGTGTTTTCAATGGCTCGTGCTTGGAGTAGGACTTGCCAATGATCTTTTCCCGTATACGCGGTAAAGGCAGCCGGAACAAACAAAATGTCAGCCCCTTTATAGGCTAAATGACGGTAAAGTTCTGGGAAGCGAACATCATAGCACACCGATAGTCCTAAGTTACCCAATGTTTCGGAGCGGCAAACGGGTGGTAGTTGATCCCCTGGCATCACCGTACTCGACTCTTGATAGGTGTTGCCATCGGGGACATTCACATCGAATAAGTGAACTTTTTGATAACGCACCAGTTCGACGCCATTGGGATCGATGAGCAAGGCGGTGTTGTAAACTTTTGTATTGTCTACAGGCACAGGAAATCCTCCCCCAAGCAGCGTGATCTGAAAGCGCTGTGCCATGGTTTTGAGGAATTTTTCACTCTGAAGGGCGATCGCGTCAGCTTGTGCCACTTTATCTTCTTCTTTACCGAGGAACGAGAAGTTTTCCGGTAAAGTAATCAGCTCAGCGCCTTGGCGCACCGCCAGTTCAATCAATGTTTCTGCCTCAACCAGATTCTTCTCTAGGTCAGGCAAGCTTGTCATTTGCACAGCAGCGGCAAGATAAGACTTCATCGGTAGCAAGAGTAGAAATGATTTTATAGTTTAAGTTTTTGCCATTAACTATACCAGGCAACGCCGTTAGCAGCCATATCAATCCTGGATGCACTGACGCGATCGCGTCTGGGAGAGTGGGTATTGGGTCGGGTTCGGTGCATCTCCTACCTTTTTGTCACAGCTAATTTAGATTATTCTTTCTTCAGAAGGATACCCAAAACACAATGATTTAGCTAACTTACTTCGTCGCGACAACAGCGATATTCCACGCCAACCGTTTGATCAAAGGAATCTTTTTTAGACTCTGATCAATTGTCTCCAGCCGCCGATACGTCGGACTCAATTGTTCATGTTCGATAATAATCTTTTTCCAGTAACGTTCCTGATTGGGATCAACCTTTTCAATTAAATAGAAGCGCAAGAAAATCCAAAGGCTTGCCAGCCAAAAGGTATCATAGCTTACTTGCGAAAAAAGAGACTTGACCACTTTGATAATAGTAATATCCAACGGCATTTCATCATCAGTACGCACTTCAGTCGCCATACGCCGATAAACATTAATCACAGGATTATGCTTTAGCGGGTCCCAAAAACAGGCTTTTCCTCCCGGTTTAAGGACACGGTGCATTTCCTGTAGTGCGATTTTAGGATCGGGAATATGGTGCAATAAATTGGAGGCATAAACAATATCAAACGTATTGTCGGCAAAATCCAGCGCCATAGCATTCGCTGTGTGTCCCTGAATATTAACGCCGTTAGCCGCTGCTAATTTTAGCGCCACGTCTACCATTCCGGGTGAATAGTCAGCGGCGACACAATTCGCTCCTTTTTGGGCAAAATAAACGCTATTTTCACCTGCACCACAGCCTAAATCTAAGAGACGTTTACCGCGAATATCGCCCAGTTGTTGCAGAATAAATCGGTTTTCTGGGGCGGTACAGGCTTCAAAATAATCAGCCACGCGAATGCCATCGACATCAATGGCGGCTGCCCAGGTATCATGAAACTGGCGTTCTTTGTTGAGAGTTTCGTCAATCATCTTGTCGGTAAGGGTTAGGAAGAGACGGTTAGCGAGTTAATGGCAATTGTACAAGAATTTGCACTATTTATTATAAACTATGGGAGAGCCAGATTCACTTGCTTATCCTACAGTAATTAAAGGTGAAAAATAAACCCTGCCTTCATCTTAGTTTACTTAAGATAACATCTTCAGGAGAAGCAAAATAGAGCCTTGTGTTTTCAAACTCAATCACCCGTCGGCGCTCAAACTTTAGGCGATCAAATTACTCTATTCCGGTTATCAGCAAATCAGCACGGCTAATGCGCTCCATATCGGTAATTTGTAGGGTTTTCATCCGACCCAATTTCACAACACTGGGGACAGAAAAACTACACTCGCTGAGGGCGTGTCGGAGTAAGTGGAACGTCAGTTTATCTGTTTCTACACTGGTGTCTTCAGCCTGGGGACGGTATTCTGATACAAGAGAGAATGGAGACATGGCTGGAATCATCGCGATCGCGAGTGCAAGATCTGAGTTTCTATAATCTTATCGACGCAGTTTTCGTCTCAATTCCCGCAGCATCCGACTGGTTCCTTGTTCAATGGCGTGTTGCACTAATGGGGGAATCAGTTCGGTAATCGACATATCAGGAAAGATGGCTGTTTCTGAGGAAAGACTATAGTCCCCATTGCGGAAAATATATATCCTAAGCTGATGATGGCGATAAATCCAAACTTCTGGAACTTGTAACGCGGCGTAGGCGTCAAGGGTGGTTTTTGAGGTAACATCACACTCGATAGCCAGATCTGGGGGTGGGTAAATGTCCAAATCCATAGATGTGCAACCTTGGACACGGTTGGCGTTCTGGATATAGAGACAGGTATCGGGTTCAACACCAGCAATAACTGGACGTTTGAAGGTTGTTGAACCAAAGTCTTCCCAATCCCGCTCTTGGCTATCTAAAATCGTTTTAACAATATCGGCAATGATGCGATGGGGACGCTCATGAATGGCTAACGGGGACATGATTGAGAGAATGCCTTGGTAGTAGGCGATGCGGGTGTTACGGTGTTCGCCTAACTCTACCAGAATTTGTTCAAAGTCTTGCCAAGATACGTCAGAAATCTGAATGGTGCTACCTGGAGTTAGTTTAATGGCGCGAATGGGAATAGTGACACTCAAGCTATTTTGCTCCAATTCATGCAACTAAATTAGATCCCCGACTTCTTCAAGGATACTGCTGGTCATTAACTGAGGGGTCTGACCCCTCCCCTTTCCCCCTCCCCGAACCTCTCCCTAGCCCTCTCCTACAAGGAGAGGGAAGCGGAATAATATTTTTTATTTGGAGGGGCTTTGATGCTCCCCCTTCCGTG